>JAFQDR010000168.1 GCA_017415945.1 Oscillospiraceae bacterium | reverse complement strand
CCTTTAGGCAAGGGGGGCTTATATAGCGCCAAATTTCAATTTGCCAAAAAATATCCGTCATTCCCACAATAGGAATGACGGTTTCTTCCTTTTATGCTATAATAAAGAAAAGGCGGTGATAGTATGAATAAAACGATCATTGAGCAAAAACCGGATGTGGAAGTGCTGTTTACATTCAACGGAACAAGGAAACATCCCGCAGTGGATGGTTACCGCCCTCATCATTTAGTAACCGAAAACTATTTAACCACAGGCATTCACCACTACCATGATACCGATTCTGTTCCCCCGAACGGCACTGCCAAAGGAACCATCACCTTCATCGACCCCGAAGCTTACCCCCATAGCCTATGGATCGGGAAAAGAATCAACATCCAAGAGGGGGCTCGCCTTGTCGGCTATGCCACTGTTTTAGAAATTTACAATCCCATTTTGCTGCGGGAAAATACCCCGTAACCAAACCATCCACTTCCCCCAAGGAGGTATCCTATGACTTACGAATACGCTGTTTACTACAAAATCCTCCTGTTATGCGGATATACCGACGAGCTTTACAATTTTATTGACCAAGCGCTGATCGAGCAAGACCCTCTCTCTCCCGTGGTTTTGGATCTATCCTTTGCCGGTACAGACAAAAACAAACTGCTGTCGGTACTGAACGAATATCTTTTGGATGCAAACGATTCCGACATTGATTATGATGGAACCGTTTTCCGTCTTATATTAGCCTTTCTGAATCGGAAATACACCCAAGAGGCTATGCCCATGGCAGAGCTCACGAAATTGATGTACCATATCGCAGACTACACAGACCGAATCTATGATGACCCATGGCACACCATGTCTGTTCTGTATCTTCTTTTTGACGAAGCCGAAAGCGGATATATCTGCAAAGAAAGTTATTTGCGCCAATTCCACGCATTTCTCCATGACGGAGCTTCTATTTTTGATCCCACGCACCCATAAGCAAATCTACAACCCTTTTGCAACCTCAAGTTGCGCGATTGCAAACACAGGTTGGTGGATTTTTTCATCCGCCTCCTTTATCATCATACTCATAAAGGAGGTATCAACCATGAGCTTTGCAGAAAATTTGAAACAAATCAGAAAAGAACGAAATATGACACAGGAAGACTTCGCAGAATTGTTGGGTGTAAGCCGTCAGGCCGTATCCAAGTGGGAGCAGGGGGACGGCTATCCCGAAGTTGAGAAACTGCTGTTCCTGTCAAAAACCATGAACATCTCTCTGGATGCCCTCATGTCCACAGGCATCACAAACGAACCGGTCCACGGCAATCAGCAGGCCACAGACAGCATCGTCATCACATCCCCTCACGAAAACGTCATCGCCACCTGCCGCAGCATACAGGTATCCCAGAAAATGAGCAAGGGTAAGCACGCCCCACAATACGCCCTGTTCACCACAGACACCAAGGTACCCTTCGGGGGCAGAAACATTTTCCTTGGCTGGTACGCCGATGAAGACCTGCTGCACAAGGAAATCACCCAAATCCAAACTGCCATCTCCAAAGGCCTTCCCACCTACACCCTGCAATACAGCTGCAAGGTCAAATTCCGCTGGGGCTTCCCCCATATCATTGAATAACTCCATCAAACAGCAGCCGTGTGGCTGCTGTTTTTTCTCTTTACCCACTCCAAATTTGGGGGTATAATGGGCATATATGACACAAAAGGGGTATTTTTATGACCAAGCTGCTCATCATTCGTCACGGACAAAGCGAAGCCAACCTGCAGGGGGTCTTCGTGGGGCACACGAACTCTCCACTGTCCGATCTGGGCAGGCGACAGGCGGAAGCCACCGCGGACTATATCGTTTCCACCTACCGCGTGGATGCGGTCTACGCCAGCGATTTGGAGCGTGCCTTTTACACCGGCAAGGCTGTTGCCGACCGTCTGGGGCTGCCCGTCACCCCCGTGAGGGGAATGCGGGAAATTTTCGCAGGGGACTGGGAAACCGTAAAATTCGATACCCTGTCCACGGAGTACGGTGAGCCCTATCAGCTGTGGCTCCGCGATATCGGTCTGGCGCACCCCACCAACGGGGAATCCACTGCTCGGCTGCAGCAGCGCATCGGTGACACCCTGCGCACCATTGCGGAAGAAAACGAGGGTAAAACCGTAGTCGTCGCCACCCACGCCACCCCCATCCGCACCTTTATGCACCTGTGTACGAAGCTGCCCCTATCTGAAATGAAGAACATCCCTTGGGTGTCCAACGCCTCCGTCACCACTGCTGTTTATGAAAACGGCAGCTTTACCATCGTCGAAGCGGGCCATGATGCCCATCTGGGAGATATGCGCACCGCCTTGCCCAAGAACGTATAAGGAGGTATCCCCATGCCCTTCCAAATCATCCGAAACGATCTGACCAAAATGCAGGTGGATGCCATCGTCAACACCACCAACCCCTCCCCCGCCGTGGGCTATGGGGTAGATATGGGCATCCATCAAGCAGCAGGCCCCGCTTTGCTCTTGGCCCGTAAGCTTCTGGGCACCATCCCCGTAGGCAGCGCAGGCATCACCAAAGGCTATAAGCTGCCCGCCAAGCATGTAATCCATACGGTCTGCCCCGTGTGGCAGGGAGGTGACAAGGGTGAGGCAGAGCTGCTGCGTAAGGCCTACACCCGCTCTCTGGAGCTCGCCGCCGAGGCCAAGTGCCGCTCCGTTGCATTCCCTCTTATGTCCGCAGGGAACCACGGCTTCCCCAAAACCATAGCCCTGCAGACCGCCGTTGCCACCATCAGCGCGTT
>JAFQDR010000167.1 GCA_017415945.1 Oscillospiraceae bacterium | reverse complement strand
TCCATCATGATGGTTCTGGTGCCTTGGGTCAGTGCCGCGCTCATGTTGTGGGTGATCATCATGGTAGTCAGATGATGTCGTTCTACCAGCATATCGGTGATTTCCATGACCTTCTGTGCGGTAGCAGGGTCAAGAGCAGCGGTGTGTTCATCCAAAAGCAGCAGCTTGGGAGGAACAATGGTGCACATCAACAATGTGACCACCTGACGCTGTCCCCCGGACAGCAGACCTACCTTGGTCTTCATGCGGTCTTCCAAGCCCATGCCAAACTCCGCTACACGGTCACGGAGAAATTCCTTTTCCTTTCTATTCAGCGCAAACGCCAGAGGACCTCTTGTGCCCTTGGCATAAGCCAGAGCCAAATTTTCCTCAATGGTCATATTGGGCGCAGTCCCTTTCATGGGATCCTGAAATACACGGCCAATCACACTGGCACGCTTATGTTCGGGCATATAGGTAATGTTCTTGCCATCCAGAAAAATCGCACCGGAATCGGGCACAAAGGAGCCGCAGACCGCATTAAACATGGTGGACTTCCCTGCCCCGTTGGAACCAATGACTGTCACAAATTCACCGCTGTCCAAATGCAGGTTCAAGCCGTTCAAAGCGTGCTTTTCATTGACCGTACCGGGGTTGAATGTTTTTCTGATGTTTTTCAGTGTCAGCATAGTGCATCCTCCCCTTCTTCCATGGCCATAGCCGCTTTTTTCATTTTCATAGCAGCCATCTGCTGCTTCATATAGGGTGCCGCAATGGCGACTGCAACGATCAGCGCGGAAACCAGCTTCAGTGCAGAAGCAGGCATATCCAAGCGCATAGCAATGGCAACGATCACTCGATACAGGCAGGAGCCTACAATGACCAACACCACACGACCGGGGATCCCCGCTTTACCGCGAGACAGGGTCTCACCAATGATAAGAGATGCCAGAGCAATGGTGACCATGCCGGATCCACCGTTGATATCGCAGGATTTCTGGTACTCACCCAGCAGGCAGCCCGCAAGGGCGGTCAAAGAGTTGGCTGCACAAAGACCAATGGTGATAATGTTGTTGGGGTTAATGGAGGAGGCCCGAACCATGTCTACATTATCCCCCGTTGCACGAACAGACAAACCGAGTCTGGTATGCAGGAATAAAATCAGCAGTACAGCCGCAGCCGCCGCAAACAGCAGACCGACGATCAGCTTATAGTATTCCCCAAAGGGGGTGTGTTCCAATGCATCCTTCATCATGGTATATACGGTATCGGTCTTAACAAGATTGATGATGGACTTATTGTCCATAATGAAAATATTCACTGAATACAGTCCTGTTGTCACAATAATACCCGCAAGGATACTGGGCACGCCGAAGCGAGTCTGCAGCTGAGCAGTCACAAAACCGCTAAGCACACCTGCGCCCATAGCGGCAAAAATCGCAAGAATGGGATGTCCCGCCAGTGCAACCATGGCACCGACCGCACAGCCTAATACAAAACAGCCGTCCGTAGACAGGTCACAAACATTCAGCATGGAATAGCTCAAAAACAGAGCAAGGGCAACGAGGGAGTAAATAAAGCCCAGCTCCAGAGCAGTCTGTAATGTTCCCAAAGTGAGAATTTCCATAATAATTCCTTTCAAACCGTTTTAAAAAGGGGATGTATACATCCCCTTTTTATTATTCAAAATTTTCTGCGGTCACAACCTCATCCAGTGCTGTGCACAAGGGTGCAAACACTTCGGAGATCTGTGCAAAATCATAGCCCAGCGCTTCACAGGTCTCGGTATTCACGGTAGCAATGCCGCTGTCGAAGGTCATAACGGGAGTTTCCCCTGCGCTGCGGTTATTGATGACCATATCAACTACCATATCCGCGGTCATAACACCCAAATTGGTGTAGTCCACACCATAGCTGCAGAAGGCACCGTTCAGTGCGAAGGAGTCGGCACCGCCGTAATGGGGAACGCCCGCCTCAATGAAGGTTTCGTAAATGGTCAGCTCCGCTTTCATAATGGTATTGTCCGTGGGCGTAAAGACCGCATCTACACCTGCAGCCACCAGAGCTTCCGCAGCCAGCAGAGCCTCGTCGGTGGTGGATGCCAGCTTTTCTACAACGGTGATTCCCTTGGCATCCAGATATTCCTTAGCGGCAGCAATGGCAGCGGTGGAATTATCCTGCCCCGCATCATACAGCAGACCAACGCAGTCGCAGTCGGGATCGGCTGCAAACAGCAGATTCATAATGGCATTGGTGTCCAGATAGTCGCTGGTGCCGGTGATATTACCGCCGGGGGCATCCAGAGATTCCACCAGACCTGCACCCACAGGGTCGGAAACTGCGGAGAAGACTACAGGAATATCCAGATCTTCCGTTGCGGTCTGGGCAGCAATGGCTACGGGAGTGGCCACGGGGATGATAAAGTCCACTTCGTCGGCAATAACATCCGCAATGCACTGGTTGATCACACTGGGGTCACCCTGACCATTCTGGTAATACTTATCGTATTCAAAGTGAATATCCAGCTCTGCGCCCCGTTCATCCAGACGCTTCTGAATATTTTCTACGATCTGATTGAGAGATGCATGGTCCATGTACTGGATAATGCCAACCTTCACAGTCACAGCACCGTCAGCGTGTCCCGCATCGGCATTGTCACTGTCTCCGCCGCAGGCAGCAAAGGAGAGCACCATAACCATCGCCATCATCATTGCAAACAACTTCTTCATCTTTTTCATTTCTTGTTCCTCACTTTCTATGTGTTTGATCGTGAGAGTAATCGGCCGTGGTACGTATAAAAAAACAGCCCTGTCCCTCTAAAAGGACAGAACTGGAAATTCTGCGGTACCACCTTTTTTCACGGGTCACCCCGTGCACTCAGCAGGGTGCTATCACACCCCCGTCTTTAACGCAGACATACGGTCCGGCTACTCTGCTTGCAGAGCTTTCGCCCTTCCCTCAGCGGCCCATTATGCCGTCCCGCTTTCAACATGGTTCTCAGCCACCCATGCTCTCTGTGTGCGCGCTTACGGCTTTACTTCCGCATCATCGGTTTGGTTGATGAAGTTATGTTTACATTATAGCCATCCACACGCAAATGTCAAGACAGTTTCTCAGAAAAATTCTATTGTATTTATATAAAACACATCGGACTGCGTACAATACCACAGTCCGATATATACTATGCAAATATGATATTCCGCAGGTCGGCCTTTTCTTCGTCGGTCAAAAATGCAGCACAAATGGAATTTTCCAGCATTTGCCGCTCCTGTACATCGGTCATACCCAAACGAGAACGAATCAGCTCCGCTTCACGAGCGAGATCAGTTCCCGAAACGGTCATGTTGTCCGTGTTAACGGTAACGGCGATACCGTACTCCAGCATACGCAAAATGGGATGCTCCTCATAGGACGCCGCACCCTTGGTCTGCACATTACTGGTGACGCAAACCTCAAGAAGAATGTGGTGCTCCTTCAGATAATCCATCAGCTTTTCGTCCCGCACCGCCGCAATGCCGTGACCGATGCGCTTGGCACCCATTTCAATAGCAGCCCACATACTGTCGGGGCCGTCTGCTTCCCCTGCATGGATCACATAGGGCACACCCCGCTCTGCTGCATAGGCAAACAAAGACCGATAATCCGACGTAGGGAACAGTGCCTCCGCACCCGCAAGGTCAGCGCAGCAAACACCTTTTCCGAGAAATTGCTTTGTTACATCAATGGTCTCCTGATTGACTGCGGCATCTGCACCGCGCATACAGCAAAGAATCAGCTGACCGCCGATGGACAGCTCTGCAAGTGCCTTGTTCAGCCCGCGCACCGCCGCAGCGGTCACTTCCGTCTGAGTCAGCCCACGCTGCAAATGCTGTCCGGGAGCAAAACGCAGCTCCGCATAGCAAACGCCTCGGTCATCCAGATCCTTCATGGTATCATACACGGCCTTTTCCAGACAGGCTTCCGTCTGCAGTACAGATACGGGAATGGCAAACTTTTCCAGATACTCATTCAAGCTGGTGCAGTCGGGCTCAACCGTCAGGTAAGGCCGCAGTGTCTCCACAGTCTTTGCAGGCAGCTCTACGCCGCTCATCTCCGCCAACTCCAAAACCGTTGCCACAGGCAGGGAGCCGTCCAAATGATTATGTAAGTCAATTCGCTTCATATACTCACCTCTTACTCTATCCTACAAGACATTTCCAATTCCGTCAAATAAAAAACCGCCTTGCGGCGGTTTTTATTAGCCGTGATACAGCTTCTTGGTCTGGTACACGGGTTCGTAGGTAATATTGACACCCAAATGCTGGAACACATTCTCGTCCACACGAGACAAGATCACAGTGGAATGTGCTTCGCAGCCCTTGAGCTTATTGAGCTGTTCCATAGCCTTCGCTGCATTTTCATCGTGAACGGAGCTGATGGCCAAAGCGATCAAAGTTTCGTCTGTATGAAGTCTGGGATTCTTATTGCCCATAAAGTCCAGCTTCAAATGCTGGATGGGCTCCACAATATCACGGCTGAACAGCAGTGTGGGCTTGGGAATACCCCCAATTGCCTTCAGCGCATTCAGCACACAGGCAGAGGATGCACCCAGCAGATCGGAGGTCTTACCGGTAACAATGGTGCCGTCAGTCAGCTCCATAGCCACCGCAGGCTCTCCTGTTTCCTTGGACTTCTCAATAGCAACGGAAACCACCTTGCGGTCAGCGGTGGAGGTGTTGCAGCGCTTCATCAGCAGCTCCAGCTTGTACTGGGCATTGGGGGTACCCTTCCCCTGCCGCAGCTGGCATAGGGCATTGTAGTATCTGCGAATGATTTCCTGCTTGGCAGCTTCACGGCATACCTCGTCATCACAAATGCAGTTACCAACCATATTCACACCCATATCCGTGGGAGAATTGTAGGGGCTCTTTCCCCAAATGCCTTCCAGCATAGCATTGAGAACAGGGAAAATTTCTACGTCGCGGTTGTAGTTAACGGTGCTGACTCCATAGGCTTCCAAATGGAAGGGGTCGATCATATTCACGTCGTCCAGATCAACGGTAGCAGCCTCGTATGCCAGATTCACAGGATGCTGCAAAGGCAGATTCCAAATGGGGAAGGTCTCAAACTTTGCGTAGCCGGACTTGATACCACGAAGATTGTCGTGCCAAATCTGGCTCAAGCAGGTAGCCATCTTACCGCTGCCGGGGCCGGGAGCGGTCAAAACTACCAGAGAGCGGGAGGTCTGAATATAGTCGTTCTTCCCGAAGCCGTCTTCGGACAAAATCAGTTCAATATTGGAGGGATAATCGGGAATATCATAGTGCAGGTACACAGACAGACCCAAATGCTCCAGCTTGGTCTTAAACTGCGCAGCGGAGCTCTGACCGTGGTATCTGGAAATGACCACACTGCCCACATACAGACCGCAGCCGCGGAAGGCATCGATCAGTCGCAGAGTGTCAAGGTCATAGGTAATGCCCAAGTCCCCGCGCACCTTGTTGCGCTCAATGTCGTCGGCATTGATGACCACAACGATTTCCGCCTCGTCCTTCATTTCCATGAGCATTTTGATCTTGGAGTCGGGCTCAAACCCGGGCAAAACACGGCTGGCATGGAAGTCATCAAACAGCTTGCCGCCAAATTCCAGATACAGCTTACCGCCGAACT
>JAFQDR010000166.1 GCA_017415945.1 Oscillospiraceae bacterium | reverse complement strand
GTCCCATGCAAAGCCCACGGGCATGCTGCAGGGTCAAAGGAGTGTACAGTGCCAGTGCGCCGCATAGGCTTTCAAGGATGCCCATTTCTCGCAGGCATCCGCATATGGCTCCGAAAAATACCACATAGCCGCAAATCTGCAGAATTTGAGGGACGGCCTTCGTCATTGCCTCAGGAAGCGCCGCAGACAGATTTGCGGAGGCAATGAAGACCTTGTCCTCCTTTTTGATGGGAGGCTGCTCTGTACCCGACAGGAACAGACCCGTAATAAAGGCTGCAAGAATGTGGACACCGTACAGCAGAAGACCCGCGGCGGCACTGTGAAAGATTCCGATGCCCATGGCACCGATGAGAAAGGCGGGGCCCGAGTTGTTGCAGAAGGCAAGCAGCTTTTTTGCCTCCTCCCGTTCCAATTCCCCACGCTCCAACAGGTCGGCAATGATGGCAGCCCCCGCGGGATAGCCGCCCAAAAGTCCCAAAATCAATACCCCGGCCCCTGTGCCGCTGACTCCAAACAGCAGAGACATGGGGCCTTGCAGCTTGCTGCCCAGCCACAAGGGCAGACCGAGACGGTTGATGAGCAGGCTGACCGTCAGAAAGGGGAACAGACAGGGAATGATGACCCATGCGCAGGTTTGCAGAGCGGCTTTCGCGCCGTCTACGGCACCGTCCGATGCAAGGGTCAGTGCGCAAAGCAAAACCAGGGTGGGGAGCAGTGCCATAAGGTTGCTGCGTTTCATATGTGTACCTCCAAGGGCTGTTTCTATATCCTATGGATGGGTGGGGCTAAACTTGCGGGTGTCTGCATAAATTTTCCCATGGAGGTGAGCGAATGTGAATTGGCGAGGGCTTACCGAAGAAACGGCACATCGCTTTGACCTGCCTGCGGATGCGGCTGCGGGACTTCCGCGCATTACCCTTACGGGACGAAAACGGGTCACGGTGGAAAACCATCGGGGCCTGCTGGGGTGGTCGGACACCCGTGCGGAAATCAGCGGCGGCAGGGTACGGGTGTGCATTACGGGAGTGGACCTGTATTTGCGTGTGATGAAGAAGGATGCTGTGGTGATCACAGGGGAGATCCACAGCGTGGAATTGATGTGAGGCATACTATGGGAAACAGTCGTTACAGCTATTGGGAGCTGATGATACAGGATACGAGCATTGAGGGCCTGCTGAATGATTTGGCGGAGGGAGAAATCATGTTCTTCTCTCCGCGGCTGGTGGATGGGGTCACGATCTTTCTCTGCGTTCCCTACGGGCAGATGGAACAGGTGCGGGAAATCCTCCGTCGACGGGGCAGCGAGCTGTCCATGTGCAGACCCCGAGGTTTGTTTCCTGCGGCAAAGCGGACCGTAAGGCGGCGTGGTCTGGTAGTGACCATGGGGGTTTGCTGTCTTTTGCTGGTCTTGTCCAATTTATTCGTGTGGCGCATAGAGGTCAGGGGCAACGAAACAGTACCCACGGGAGCGGTGCTGCGAGCCATGGAGGAGGCGGGAGCGGGTATCGGCAGCTTCTGGCCGAGCTTTGATGGGGAACGACTGAAAACAGAGCTGCTGCTGCGTTTGGAGGATGTGCAGTGGATCGCGGTGAATTACGGCGGAGGCGGTGTGGAGGTGGTGCTGCGGGAGCGGCGGCAGGTTCCCAAGGTCATCGACAATGACGCACCCTATCATGTTGTAGCCGATCGGGGCGGTGTGATCGCGGAAATGTCTGTGAAGCAGGGGCAGCCCGCCGCAGGCGTAGGGGACACGGTGGAGAAAGGGCAGCTTCTGGTCAGCGGAACCCCTGTGAGCACCATGGGAACCGTGCGCACGGTACACGCCTTAGGTACCGTAAAGGCCCGCACATGGCGGACAATGACCGTGCGAATTCCACGGGAAACCTTGAAAAAAGCCTATGTGGGCCACCGAAGCTTAAAAATATCTCTGATTTTGGGAAGAAGACAAGTAAATTTTTATAGGAACAGTAGCATTTTCGGGGATACTTGTGATACAATCACAATGGATTACCGTATGCGTATGAAGCAGCTGTTTTCTTTGCCTGTATGCCTGCGGGTACAGCGATGCGAATATTGGGATGCCGAATCCCGAAATGCGGAGGAAACGCCTCTGTCCGAGCATGGACAGAAGGTACTGCATACTGCGCTGACAGAACAACTGGGGGATGAAGGTACCTTGGTCATGGAGCACTATGCCGCACAGACAGGTGCGGAGGCTGTAACCGTGACCTTGATGGCCGAGTGCCTGGAAAGCATCGGCGTGGAGGTGCCTGTTTCCCAAGAGGAGCTGCGGAACATCCGAGATATCCCGAGAGAGGAAGCTGTGAATGATTGAGAGAACCATTCCTGTAGAAAGAATAGAAGATGTGATCAATGTGTTCGGGTCCTTTGACCAGAATCTGCGGATCATTGAGCAGGAGTATAATGTGACTGTACTCAGCCGTGACAATGAACTGCGCATCAGCGGTGACCCCGAGGCGGTCATGTATGCGGAAAAGGCTATTAACGGTCTTTTGGCACTGGCTGCAAAAGGTGAGCAGATCGACTCCCAGAATGTGCGCTACATTATGAAGCTGGTCAGTCAGGGGAGAGAGGAGAAAATTCCCGATCTGGCAAAAGATGTGATTTGTGTTACCGCCAAGGGAAAGCCTATCAAGGCCAAGACCATCGGTCAGAAGGAATATGTCAATGCCATTATGGACAATACCATTACCCTCGGTGTAGGCCCTGCGGGTACGGGCAAGACCTATCTGGCGGTTGCCGCCGCGGTTGCGGCCTTCCGTGCGGAAAAGGTCAGCCGCATCATCCTCACCCGTCCCGCGGTGGAAGCGGGGGAACGTCTGGGCTTCCTGCCCGGGGACCTGCAAAGCAAGGTAGACCCCTATCTCCGTCCTCTGTACGATGCCCTGTTTGAAATGCTGGGCACCGAAACCTATAATAAGTATCTGGAACGGGGTAACATTGAGGTGGCTCCTCTGGCATATATGCGCGGCCGTACCTTGGACGACAGCTTCATCATTTTGGACGAAGCACAGAACACCTCCCGTGAGCAGATGAAAATGTTTCTGACCCGTCTGGGTTTCGGCTCCAAAATCGTTATTACAGGGGACGTGACCCAGATCGACCTGCCTGCGGATAAGGTATCGGGACTGAAGGAAGCCATGAAGGTGCTGGATGGCGTGGAGGATATTGCCATCTGCAGGCTGACAGGGGCGGACGTTGTGCGCCATGAGCTGGTGCAGAAAATCATCGAGGCATACGAAAAGGCCGCGCCCATGGATGACCCCACAGAGGTCAGCGGCAGAAAGCCCTACCGCAATCCCGCCGCACAGCGGAGAAAGAGAGACTGATATGCTGAAAAAGCTCTTTGGAAGATTTACCCGTCATGAAGCGGAAATCTACGGCACCCTGCCCGAAAGTGAAGTGAAGGGCATTGCGGCTATGCTGCGGAAGGCAGTGAGCACCGCACTGGATCACGAGGGGGTCAAGGAAAAGACCCATGTGGATATTATGCTGACGGATAATGCCCATATCCACGAGATCAACCGTGAGCAGCGAGGCGTGGACAGACCCACGGATGTGCTGAGCTTCCCCATGAACCGGCTGATCCCCGAGGCCTTTGACGGAGATATGTGCGAATATGACCCCGCAAGCGGACGCATTCTGCTGGGGGATATGGTCATTTCGCTGGAGCAGTGCCGTGCACAGGCAGAGGAATTCGGCCACAGCGCGGAGCGGGAGATCTGCTATCTGGCGGTTCACAGTGTGCTGCACCTGCTGGGCTATGACCACATGGATGATGGTGCGGAAAAAGCGCAAATGCGCCGCCACGAAGAAGAAATTATGGATAAGCTCAAGCTGAGCAGATAAGGAAGAAAGATATATGATTACAAAGAATGTTATGGTGACCATTGCGGGCCGTCCCAATGTGGGTAAGTCCACTCTGACCAACGCACTGGTGGGGGAAAAGATATCCATCGTGTCCAATAAGCCCCAGACCACCAGAAACCGTATTTTTGCTATTTTAAATAAGGATGACACCCAGATTATCCTCACCGATACCCCCGGCTTCCACCGAGCTAAGAACCGTCTGGGCGACTACATGGTCAAGTGTGTGGAGGAATCCGTTGCGGACGTGGATGTGATCGCACTGGTAGTGGAGCCCATTGCCAACGTGGGTGCACAGGAAGAGCAGCTGATTGCCAAAATCAAGGCTACCCGCGCGCCTTCCGTGCTGGTCATCAATAAAATCGACACCGTGGAAAAACCCGAGCTGCTGGAGGTTATTGCGGCATATTCCGCAAAGCATGAGTTTGATGCCATCATTCCGGTTTCCGCACGCAAGAAGCAGGGGCTGGACGAGCTCATCGAAGAATTCT
>JAFQDR010000165.1 GCA_017415945.1 Oscillospiraceae bacterium | reverse complement strand
TGTTTTTTAACTCAGAAAACTTTATCTGCTCCAGTTCATACTTCAGCATCCTGATTATCCCCTTCTTCAATATCCCAGTAGATGTTATCTATTCTATTTGTTAGCATTTTGTCTTCCAAACTGTCTAATTCCCTAAGAATCATCTTGACACAAATTGATCTACGTATTTGAGTGGATGTACTTAAGTGTGACATGATCGAGAAACCATTGATTTTTTGATTTTTTGATAGGTTTAATAACGTTTGGATAACTGGAATTCGAAAACAAAGCAATTGTGCGACTCGATACTGTTTTTTCTTATCATCAATTCCATGGAAAGCATTAGTAAGAGCACCAAATCTTACTTTGTTGTTATCGCAATATGTAATGCCTAATTGACAAGCTCCTTTTCCGTGCGTTTCTCCATACTTTTGATTTGAACCTTGTTTTGCATTTATGTCGCCTTTAAGATAAAAACCTAATTGAGTATAAGATAATCCATCGATTCCAGTAGACACAAGAACTTCAGGAACGCGTATCAATGTTTCGAGGCTACCGAATTGAGGCAAAGTAGATGAGTCGACTTGATGAGTAGGTTCAATGAAATCAACAATCTTCAACAATTCTACAATTTTGGTTTCGTATAGCTGATCTAAAATTGTTTCAGCTTGTTTCATGTTCCAATATCCATCAAGTGAAAGATCATTCATAATCAACAAGCGAACTGCTGCAGAGGGTGTGACATATGCGTTAATTGTATAGCCCATAATTTTCACCTCAAATCAAGGTCGTCTAATGAGTAGTCATCGAAACGTAAATCAAAATATTGCTCTGCGATTTTGGGGTATTCTTTTTCAAATTCGGTAAGGGAACGCATTGGGGCACACAATCCTTTTCCTTTGAATAGTTCTTGATTACGCTCACAGAATTGTCTGAAACTCATTTTTTTGAAAATGCTTGGTTGATTACCCCAGCGTGCCATTGCTACATACAACCCTCTATGTGGAGATTCTTTCCATGGAGAGTGGTTCTTGTTTTGGTATCGCATTATGTAAGGCATACACTTATAACGCATTAGCAACTCGATTCGTTTGAAAGCGTTTTCGATATCTATTTCATCGGTACTTTCAAAACCAACAAGAACATAGAATTTTATACTTGTGGATGAAGAATACTTTCTGATTAACTTAAGTTTGGATTCTATTTTTTCGTAATCTTTGATGTTATCGAAAGCGAAGGTGTAGTCGCCGTCGTATTTGGAAGAAAAGAGTAACTCACACTTTTCTTCGGTTAGCAACCGTTCATCGAGGCCTTGCTTGAATTTGAATGGCTTTCCGGTTGCGATTAACTCTTCAAGGATTTTTCGCCAGTGAGGATAACCGAAGAAATTGTCATCCAGTAAGCAAATCTTCTTTCTGCGTTCATCATGGAATTCAGCTAAAGGGCTGTGGCAGAAAACATGATCGTATTTTTGGTTAACACAGAAGGCACACTTTCTGAAACAACCTCTTGTTACAAAACCTATGGAATAGTCTGTGTATTCCTTGAATTGGACTCTAAAGCGACTTTCATGGAAAGCTTTACCTCTATTTTTGTAGTCGAGCTTAGCTCTTGCTACTTCACTCTCAATCCATTCGTCATACAAATGGTAGTCTGGCATGTGATGCTCAATTTCGTCTGGTAAGTTAGGGGCTTTATCAAAATAGAATCCTGTCCCCCCAATGTGAACTTTTTCTGACTCAAGTAGTAAAGGTGGAACTTCTGTATCTGTGAATACCTTAGAAATATAGATGTGATCATAATCATCATCCCAGTTATAGTTTAACAACAAATTGACTTCAGCGCCTTGCGCTTTCCAATAACCTGATATTTTTTCACAAGCAAGGTTAGGGAATCTATGGTTAGTGCGGCCGATGAGGTCAGCATCAATTATACCAATTTTCATAATCTCACCAAATTTATAAATATATCCACAGAATATCATAAGCTCTTAAAATTGTCTACTATAGTAGACAGCATTTAGCGCGAAATGGGTAAAATTAAATCGGTGATTGTATACGATGATAGAATTTAAACGCGAGGCAATAGGCGTTGTGATTCGCCGATTGAGAAAAGAACGTAAGTTATCTCAAGAGGTTTTGAGTGGATTTGCGGGTATTGCTAGAAGTCATTTGGCGATGATAGAAGTTGGGACAAAACTTCCTAATTTTGAAACGATATGGGCTCTTGCGTATGCGTTTGACATTGCTCCGCATGAGCTGGTAGTACTTTTTGAAGAAGAGGCCAAGCGAATTGAAAATGAGATAAAATAAGAGCGAGTATGACAGAAAGACATACTCGCTTGTTTTGTTTATTATAAAAAATTAGTATTCCATTAGACAGCCTTATGAAATGCAACTCCCCCTCTATAATGAACAGGAGACAACAATCCGAGCGGGGAAATTTTTTTCATTTCCGGCTTGTTTGACAATTGTCAAATTAGGACTGTTTGTGGTAATATATTAGATATGAGAAAATTGAGCTTTGCATGAATGGCAGGGCTTCGGAAATACTACTGTAAGACTTGGAAAGAAGGTTTCACGCCAATGAGAAAGACCAAAATCATTTGCACCCTCGGCCCCGCATCCGATAAGGAAGAAGTCCTGCTGGAAATGATCAAGGCAGGCATGAACGTTGCCCGCTTTAACTTCAGCCACGGCACCCACGAAGAACAGAAGATGAAGATGGACATGGTCCGCAAGGCCCGTAAAAAGCTGGGTAAGCCCGTTGCGATCCTGCTGGACACCAAGGGTCCCGAAATCCGCACCGGTCTGTACAAGGACGGCAAGATCGAAATCAAGGAAGGCCAGACCTTTACTCTGACCACCCGTGAGGTGGAAGGGGACAGCACCATGGTCTCCATCAACTACGCAGGTCTGCCTCAGGACGTTTCCGTGGGCACCAAGATCCTCATTGACGATGGTCTCATCGGCTTCGAGGTCGTTTCTCTGACCGATACCGACATCATCTGCAAGGCTCTCAATGACGGCCCTCTGTCTAACCGCAAGAGCGTAAACGTGCCCGGCATCAAGCTGAACATGGAATACATCTCCCCCAAGGACCATGCGGACCTGGTGTTCGGCTGCAAGGAAAAAGTAGACTATGTTGCCGCATCCTTTGCACGCAACAAGCAGGATATGCTGGATCTGCGTAAGGTTCTGGACGATAACGGCGGCGAAAAGATCGCCATCATCGCGAAGATCGAAAACATGGAAGGCGTTGAAAACGTAGACGATATTCTGGATATTGCCGACGGCATCATGGTCGCCCGCGGTGACCTGGGCGTAGAAGTGGACTTTGAGCTGCTGCCCATGATCCAGAAGTCTCTGATCAAGAAGTGCATCCATCGCGGCAAGATCGTTGTCACCGCTACCCAGATGCTGGACTCCATGACCAAGAACCCCAGACCCACCCGTGCGGAAGTATCCGACGTTGCAAACGCGGTTTTCGACGGCACCGGTGCCATCATGCTCTCCGGTGAAACCGGCGTGGGCAAGTATCCCGTAGAAACCATCCGCACCATGGCAAAGATCGCCGAAAATGCGGAAAATCATATGAAGTACCACTCCGGCGGTGAGTTCGAAGACGTGCATCTGGGCGGCGACGTGATCACCAACGCCATCGCACACGCTGTCTGCGCTACCTCCGAGGATCTGGATGCAAAGTGCATCGTTGCGTTCACCGACTCCGGCTTCACCGCAAACGCTGTTTCCTGCCGTAAGGCGGACAAGACCATCGTGGGCGCAACTCCCGATAAGGTCAGCTTCCACAAGATGGCTCTGTATTGGGGTGTGCAGCCCTGTCTGGTAAAGCGTCCCAAGAGCGGTACCGACCTGTATCTGCAGGCTGTCCGCGCAGCGGTGGAAACCGTGGACGCACAGGTGGACGACATCATCGTGATCACCGCGGGTATGCCCGTAGGCCGCACTCCTTACACCAATACCATGCGTGTTATGCAGATCACTCAGGACTTCATCGACCTGGCCTTCGAAGACGACTTCGACGAATAAGAGAGCAAGTAAAATAACAGGCATGGCAGCACTTGCTGCTGTGCCTGTTTTGCATAGGAGTATGAACATGGGAGTGAAAGAAAACATATTGGCACAGCTGCGTGTCAAGGGCTCTATGACACAGCTGGATTTGTCCGAGGCTATTTATGGGGATCGGAAGCACGGGCCCAATGTCTATCCTGCTCTGATGTCCCTTGTCAGCAGCGGCGCAGTGCTTCGCAAAGGAGCAAATCCTGCGCGTTATTCCCTCAGCGGCAATGCCGAACCACCCACAGCTGCGGTGACTGCGCCAAAACGAGAGGGGGCAGTGCGGGCTGCGGGGAAGCTCACGGGGGAAGCTGCAGCCAAGCTGATATGGGATTATCACAGCGAAACCGTGCGGGATGGGCACGGGAGATACCTGTCGTGGCAGCACTGCTACCAAGCCTTTTCCGAGTATCGGCATTGTACCGACGAAAAGACCGTGGACTATCTGGCACTGCATTTGGCCTTTTATTTGGCAAGCTGGGGAATGTACAGAGGCTCCTCCTTCCTGCTGCAAAAGGATTATAAGGTACATATTCCCGTGGTAAAAATCCTGCAAGAGGAGCAATATATTCCCTTGGTTGGGATCTCAGCTGAAAATCTGTGTGAGGAGCGCAATCTGGATTTGTTGGATGCGCTTGGGCAGAGAATCAGGGATTGCTACGCAAAGGAAAAGCCGTCATTTGAGGGCTCGCCCAACAATGCAACAGACACACTGATCACAAAAATTCTCCTTGGTACACTTGGCTGCGTACCTGCTTATGACCGTTATTATGTGCAGTCAGTCAAGAAAAACAACGTGTCCTCGGGTCTGTACAACAGAAATTCCGTGCGGGATGTTGCAAGGTTTTACTGTGCGCATAAGACTGCCTTTGAAGCATTGCGGCAACGGCTGAGCAGCTGTGGCGTGGAATACCCGCCCATGAAGCTGATGGATATGTGCTTTTGGCAGGATGCTTATGTGGATGACATGATTGGTCGGGAATGACCGAAAAACAAAATGAGGAAGGAACACGCTGCATTGCGGTTCCTTCCTCTTTTTTTGCGGGAAGAGCATTGTTCGACCGCAGCCGCTTTCGCAAAGGAGGCATATGCAGCGGAGGTCAATTATCCGAGGATTCGGTGTTCATTTGGATGCGTTCCGCGAAGGTCAGGGGCTCGGGGCCTTGGGGCTTCAAGCCGAAGACCTCGGTCATGGCCTCCTCCATACGCAGCAGGGTGCGCCACAGCCAAACAGCTGACACCAGCTGCACCATGGCAGCCATCACCGCCACAGCTTTGCTTGCGAAGAACGCGGACACCAAGGCATATCCCGTGACCACTAAGGTCATTACCGTACGCAGCCGCAGGATGCGCTGTTCAAATTGAGGTACATATCTTGCGGCAATGCTTGCCAGATTGGTCAGCAGCTGGAATTGGAAGTACAGCCGCTCCACCACTATGATGTATGCCATATATACGATCAGACTTCCGCTTATGTCCGCACCTATGAGCTTCAGCACCCATTCTCCCGCGCACCACAGAAGCAGCAGCTTTCCCAAGGACTTCAGCAGTGCCGCGGTGGGTTCTTCCTCGGCGATGGCATCCAGACTGTTCAGGATCAGCCAATAGCCCAGCCAGTCGGGCAGAATGTTCAAACGCCCCAAGTTGATATCAAAGCACAGGATGCCGAAGCCTATGGCGATGTGGTACACCGCCTTGGTCAGCCGTTCAGGGTTCATAGACATCCTCCTTTGTGACGATCAGCTCATCGCAGATCTCCGTGCCGATCACATTGCCCTTGGGGTCTTCCTCATACCGTCCGATTTTTACATGGTAGCCGTATACACTGTCCGCCGTATTCAGCTCCTCGATGAGCTGAGACTGCTGATGGGTGTATAGGTGCAGCCGTTCGTCCAGCTGGCGGACGTACACATAATCGGTGTAGCCGCTGCTCCTTGTGCCGTCCAAGCCCACGAAGCTGTGGGGCAGCTTGGTTTCCGAGCGGGCCGATGGCAGCACGCAGGCCATCATGGCGTATACACGGTCATCCACATCATTGACCCCGTAGTCATAGTCGCTGCGCAATTGGATGCTGACAAACTCCCCATCGGGATCCACCGCACCGTTGAGACCTTCCACTCCGAAGGGATGCCAGCCCTCCATGGATTCGTCCACGATGTACTGCATCCGCTCCGTAACGGTCAAGGTGCCGTAGCTGCCTTCTTTTTGATAGCTGCGGTGGGGGACTGCCTCCAAGGCGTAGTCCAAGGTGTTTCCATGAATATTGAAGGGGACAAAGCTGTAGCTGCGCTCGCCGATCTCACGGACGCACCAGCCGTCTCTGTAATAGACTTCCACGGGGACGGTGACCCGCCGTGTGCCAAATGCGGGGCGGTCTTCACTATTTGTTTCCTGTACCAAATTTCCCTGCTCATCGGCAAAGCCTCTGACACCGAAGGCCAGCCATGCGGTATAGGTGCCGTCGGACTGCTGTTCCAATTCGTAGATAGCGTATTTGAAGTGGTCGTCGTAGCTGCCATCGTTCAGGTATTCCAATTTCTCACCCGCAGGGAGCTTGCAGGCATACCAGCCGTCTTCGTTGTACGCCCTCATGCGGTGTTCCAGTGCCTCGTGCTCCGAATAGGGAGACACCATGGCGATATAAATGCCGTTTTCATTCAGCAGCCCCTTGGCGTAGGTGTCCAGGGCACCTGCCACGGTGTCGCACCGCTCCAAGCGAGCAAGGGCCATGGCGCGAGGCAGGTCATCAACAGACCCCGGCTGCAGGTCGGCTTGGTCGTATGCTACCGCTGTCCCCATGACAGAAGGCACCGCCAGCAGCAGAGCAATGCACACGCTCACCAAGCCCATGCCTTTGGGGTATTTCTTGAACCGCACAATGGTCTCGATGCGCTTGGCGATGTTGTCCCCGCCGTTGGACAGGGAGGTAGTCCCCGGTGCACGGGCATAGCGGTCGTTTGCCATGGTCAGCAGAATCATACCGTAGTCCCGCCGTTCCTCGCCATCCACCAGCTCCAATACCCGCTGGTCACACAGGGCTTCCATATCATTGCCGATGCGGTTGCAGATATAGTGCATGGCGGGGTTGCACCAGTGGAGGCACCGCAGTGCACACCAGAACAGGCTTTGGGCACCGTCATGGGAGCGCAGGTGCAGCAGCTCGTGCAGCATCACCTTATCGTCGAAGGCTTTCCCCTTGGGAATCACCAGCACAGGCTTTACCACCCCGCACACAAAAGGGGAGTCAATGCCATCTGCCATGACGGCGGGGCACTTGGGCAGTCCGTATCTTTTCCGTACCCGAATGAGCTGGGCCTCCGTGGCGAAGTCGGGGGCGGATCCCTTGCGCAGCAGTATCCGCAGCTGCACATACCGCAGAACATACCACAGGGCAAACGCCGCAACGCCAATGGCGTAAATCACAAACAGCCAATCCGTCACGGATGCGGGCTTGCCCGTAATCACAGGCAGCACGTGGTCCGTGGCAATGGGGCGGTAGGCTTCCGTAAATGCCGAAGCTTGTGGCAGCTGTTTTTCCACCCAAGTCTTCAACATTTCCAGTGCTGTCACAAAGGGCACGATGCACTCTCGTCCCATGGGGACGGGGAGCAGTGCACGAAGGGCGAGCACCGACCATACTCCATATTGCCAGCGGGGGGGAAGCTGCTCCTCAAAGGTGAGTTTTACGATACGCAGCACCAGTGCCACAAGGGTGACAGAGAGGCTTTGCAGCAAAAAGCCCCAGATGTTCGTCATAGCATCACACCTCCATATCGTCCAGCAGCTTTCGCAGCCGATCAACCTCGCTTTGTGAGATTTTTGTTTCCTTCAAAAATGCCGCTACCAGATCACCCGTGCGGCCGCCATACACCTTGGTCAGGAGCTCATCACGTTCCCGACGGGCGCACTGCTCACGGCTTACCGATGCGGCGTAGGGCTTGCGGTTGGTCTTGTCGATGTCCACCAGACCCTTCTGCTCCATGCGGGTCAAATAGGTGTGGACGGTATTTTTGCTCCATCCATTCCGCTCTTGCAGAGGCTCGGCGATCTCCTTCAGGGAAAATCGCTCCCCACTCCACAGGATCTCCAATACGCTCCATTCCGCTTCTGTCAGCTTCATATAGAAAAACCTCCTACAAGTGTAGTATCCTTGAGAGTATACTACACTTGTAGGAGGATGTTGTCAAGAGTATTGTTTTCTATCGATTTGCCCTTTGCCGCATTTATGCAGGGTGGTGTTGATACGGCAATGAATGACTACTTCTTCTATAGGGACAGTTGAGGACGACAGTCCCTACGGGCGGTGGGTATTTAATAATCGCACTTGAGGCAGTGGATCTTCAGGTGCTTGGGGTTGCCGCCCCATTCCACCAGATAGTAGAAATCGCAGTAGTCACACAGGTTTTCATCCGCCAGCCACTTGGCCTCGAATTCATCTGCCATATTGATGGGGATGGCCCAGCCCAGCAGGTTTTCACCTTCCAGACCCTCGGTTTCAAATTCGTTGCCGTCACCTGCATCCAAAAAGAAGATGTGGTTGGTCTTGTTCATGGTGGCTTGCACCAGTGTGAAGTAGTTTTCAAATTTTTCGGATTCGGGGTATTTCAGTCCGCGCATGAGAGTATCTCCTTTAAACAATAGATAGATACATTATACCCCCGATGCATGAGGGAAACAAGGGGGCACCTTTGCAAATTCCCTCGGATGTGGTACAATGAAACAAAGCAGTGAAAGTATTTGCGGTGCGCCGGAATAGTCACTTCTCCGTAGGGAGCATCGTCCTCGATGCTCCGCCACCGAAGCACTCTAATACGAAAGCTTTTTATGTCCATCGGAAATTATCTGTACTGCGGATCGGAGCGTCGAGGACGACGCTCCCTACGACGGCACGGGCTAATGTGGTGCTGCGTGTGCGGCGAAAATCTGATTCAAATGACAAATAAGGAGATTGCCCATGATCAAGGCCTTGTTTTTTGATATTGACGATACCATACTGGACTATGACCTGTGTGCGGAATTTACCGTCCGCAAGGCCTGCGAGACCTTGAGGGTGCCCTATTCGGAAGCAGTGCAGAGGGAATACCGCTTGGTGGACGATCTGCTCTGGGCACGGCAGAAGGCAGGGGAGCTGACCATCCCCCGCGTGCTGGAGCTGCGGAACGCGCACATGATGGAGTATTTGGGACTCACCGACGGCATGAGCTTTCAGGAGGCCTTCATTGGGGCCTTTGAGGAAAGCTGCGCCCTTGTGGAAGGGGCGGAGGATGTGCTGCGGGCTGTGAAGGAGCGGGGACTGCCTGTGTACAGTGCCTCCAACGGCTTTTTGAATGTGCAGACCAACCGCTTGGAAAAGGCGGGGGTACTGCAATACTTTGACAGGCTCTTTGTGTCCGAAACCATCGGCTATGAAAAGCCCCATATCCGCTTCTTTGAGCACTGCCTGCGGGAAACGGGGCATGCACCCCATGAGGTGCTGATGATCGGGGACAGCATCGCCGCGGATATCAAGGGCGGGCTGAACGCGGGCTGGAATGTAGTTTATCTGAACCGCCACAACAAGCCCAGCGGTTTGGACTGCAGAGAAATCAAGACCTTGACCGAATTGCTGTCTGTCATAACCTAAACTTATGATGTCACCATATTTTCATATTTGACGGTAGGAAACAGATTTTGTTATAATATTAACGTTAGTTAGGGCGGTTTCGGTCCGCCAAAAAATATTTAAGTCTAAGAAAGGAATGTAATGTATGGAAACCAAAACCAACAACAATTACTTGAAGGGCTTTATTCCTTACGCAATTGCTGCTGCGGTTCTGTCTCTGTGCGGTGGTTTTACCGCGGCAGTTCCCTCCAACATCGCTGCTGAATGGAATATGGCAAGCTCCGTCACCTTTATTACTCTGGCATATTCTCTGGGTGCTGCTGCGCTGGCACCTATCATGGGTAAGCTGGGTGACATTCTGGGCCGTCGCACCACTCTGCTGGTGGCTATGGGCCTGTACACATTGGGTCAGGTGCTCATCGCCATCTGCCCCGCAAACAGCCTGGTTCTGCTGCTGATCTTCCGCTTCATGGTCGGTATCGGCGCTGCGGGCATCGCTCCCGTGGTTATGGCATACATCATGATGGAATTCCCCCCCGAAAAGATGGGTCAGGGCTTCTCCATTTATATGTTCATCGCCTGCGGCATGGTAGTCTTCGGTCCCACTCTGGGCGGTATCGTTATGGCTCAGATTGGCTGGCGTCCCGTTATGTGGATCTGCGTGGTTATGTGCGTGATCTCTCTGGCACTGGTTCTGGTTATGGTTAAGAAGGACGAAGGTCCCAAGAAGACTCTGCAGGGCTTCGACTTTGTTGGCGCACTGTTTGTTCTGGTATTCTTCTCCATGGTTCTGGCAGTTCCCACCTTCGGTCAGAACACCGGCTGGACCTCCACCACCACTCTCATCTGCATGGCAGTTGCTGTGGTTGGCCTGATCGGTCTGGTTGCTGCAGAAAAGAAGGCAGCTTCTCCCATCGTCAGCGGCGCATTCATGGCTCGCAAGGAATTCATCCTGCCCGTTATCGTGCTGTTCCTGTCTCAGGGTCTGCTGCAGTCCTGCATGACCAACATCATCACCTTCTGCATCTACACCACCGGCGACCGTACCCTGTCCGGTATCGCTACCTCCGTTATGTACATCGGCATGGCTCTGGGCACCATCGTCATCGGCCCCATGGCTGACAAGAAGGAACCTCGCGTTGTTGCTGCAGGTGCTTTGGTATTCGTAGCAATCGGTGCTGCGCTGCAGATGCTGTTCACCGCTACCACCGGTCTGTTCCTCATGTGTGTCTCCCTGTTCTGCATCGGTCTGGGTCTGGGCGGCAACGGCACCATCTTCATGAAGGTCGTTCTGTCCGGATGCGCTCCCGAGGTTGCTTCCTCCGGCTCCGGTACCTACAACGTATTCCGTGACATGGCTGCTCCCTTCGGCGTTGCTCTGTTCGTTCCCATGTTCTCCTCCAAGTGCGATACCGCTACTCTGTTCAACCCCGCTTCCACTCCCGAAGCGCTGGGTGCTGCGGTTCAGGGCTGTGTTGACGCTCTGCACTCCACCGCTATGATCCAGGTCGTATGCGTTGTTATCGGTATTGCGGTTTGCTTCATGCTGCCCAAGATCTACGGAAACAAGGAAGCTTAATTCATCCGATTAAAATGTGATTGATCCGATATAACGGAGAGATCCACTCCTTGAATAACGAAACACCACCCCAAAGGGGTGGTGTTTTGTTGAGTCTGTCAAAATACTCCTTCGGAGCATTTTGTCTGTGATACCCCCGCTTACGCGATGGGCAAGCAGGTCTGCCGCGCGCATAATTTGTCCGCATTCTGC
>JAFQDR010000164.1 GCA_017415945.1 Oscillospiraceae bacterium | reverse complement strand
TCCGGAGATCATGGTGCAGACGGAGTTGATGAACAAAATACTGCATACCGATTATTTGGAACAAGCAGGGATCAATGAGTTTGAGCACATCCGTGAAAATTTGCGGAATCTGATGAAGTATATTCCGCATACCGGTGATTCGTACCTTACGCATTTTACTGACGAAATTCTGACACTTGACTGGCACGAATCAGAACTGGAAAATGATGATCTGAAAAATTACAAAGCAAAAGCTGAATTCTATGTTCGCCAGCATGCAGATCATTTGGTGATTGCCAAGCTAAAGAAGAATGTACCGCTGACAGAAACCGACGTAAAAGCATTGGAGCAGATTCTTTGGAGCGAAGTGGGTACCCAGGCCGAATACGAAGCAGAGTATGGCAAGAAACCGTTGGGCGAATTTGTGCGTGAAATTGTTGGCCTGGATATGAATGCGGCGAAAGAAGCCTTTGCCGAATTCCTCAACGATTCTACGCTGGACAGCAGGCAGATCTATTTTGTCAATCAGATTGTGGAATATATTGTCCATAACGGATTGCTGAAAGATATGTCCGTCTTGCAGGAAACGCCTTTTACCGATCAGGGCAGTGTGGTGGAAATTTTCACCGATCTGACTGTCTGGCAGGGGATCCGCTCGGTGATCAAGCAGATTAACGAGAACGCTGTGGCGGGATAATGTGAAAAATAAAAGCGTGGCCGTGGAGGGATGCTTCTTAAGGAACAATTTATCCCACAACGAGAAAAGACGAGCATCCGGTACTAATACCGGATGCTCATTTGCTTATGTGGCCCAACAAACGCAATGCAACAGAACGGTGCGTATAATTGCGCCCTCTCCCATTGCAACACATATCTAAAACCGCCATACACATTGCTGATTTCAAAACAAGTATTGGAGGAGGGGTCTCTCTGACATCATTTCGGTTTATAGCGTGTTTGGCCGTTTTTCCGCAAGCAATCGTTGCACCTCAGCCACCAGCAGCGGGTACCGATTGGCTGTGGCATCGCTGGGGATGATCGACATCAGTGGTTCCTGCCGGTACATGATCTGCTCTCCATTCAGTAAGAAGCGGAATTCTTTAGTCAGCTCAAATCTTTCCAGCTGATAGGGCAGCAACTTCTTATCCGCACCGACAGCGGACCCCACCTCTTTTTGCACCCAACGGGAGCTTTCCGAATCGGGCGTCAGAATGAGCAGCAATACATCCACCTGCTCCAAGGCGAGGGGGATAACCGACAGATAGTTATCCCCCGTGGGGATCGAGTCGGGTGCCATCCAACAGGAGATGGAGTTGCTTTCCAGTGTGTTGCGGATATCCGTGGCGATATCCTCCTGCTTGGAACTGTAGCTGATGAATACCTGACAGGTTCTACTTGCGGGGGCGAGCATTTTGGTCATCAGCTCGGCCATGGCGCTTGCCTTGTCTGCATCCTGCTCATAGATGCGTATGCACTGCACTCCAGGATTCGTCTGCAGGATGGACTTACACTGGGTCAGCAAAGGTGTGGAGACAAAGGTCAGG
Source organism: Oscillospiraceae bacterium (assembly GCA_017415945.1). The sequence continues at coordinate 3,665 of JAFQDR010000164.1, read as the reverse complement.
TCAATACCCTGATTGCCTGTGCCCAGCAGCGGCAGGGCGATGGTATTCACCTGGATGCTGGAAAAATACGCCTGCTCCAGCAGGTAACGTAGTGTGGAGAAGGATTTCTGAATAATAGTATTGTAGGCCTGTTCTTCATTCCGCCAGGAATCCCGGAAGCTGATCAGCTCAACACAAGCGATACGGCGATAAGCTGTGCCTGTATCCCTGGACAGCCAGCAGCCGTTGCTGCGGAAATCCAATTCTGGTTGCTGAGCTAGCTGCTCCACGTCGATGCCTCGCTTGCTGCTCAGCGCGCCGATCAGGCTGGTGCGGCTGGGGATATAATCGCCCTTGAAGGCGGAGCACACCACCACATCACTCTCTGACTGAAGGTCGCATAGGTTGCCGCAAATCAGCTCCAGTGTTTTTGCTTCTCCATCCTCCGTGCGAATGTCCCAATGCCAGCGGCGGTCATCCAGCAGCAGCCGTTGCTTCAACCGCTGCAAGGCGGGGTCAGTGCGGTAGGCAGAGAGGGTACGGGCTGCATCTGCGCGCCAGCTTTCCTGTTGAGAACCGATATTCTTCAGCAGGAACTGGCGTGTATTGGTTGCGAGCATTGAATCCCATTCCGTGGTGTTCACCGCCATGACCTGATTGACGTTGAGAGATCGACACTGACGGATGATGGAAGTCAATTCAGCATACTGCTGCACCGTTGAGGGACCATAATGGTCGCAGCCGTTTACCAACACCAGCAGCTGGGGCAGCGGTTCAGAGACGGTACCCTCATGATATGCCTTATGATATGCCTTTGCACAGGCGTACCCGTCTCTCCCCTGATTTCGGACCAAAGCACTGCGCCTTCTGGTTTCTTCCCCCAGCAGGTACATGGCTCCATTCCATTCCGTATCGCTTTGAATGCCGCCGGTAAAGTGGGGAAGGTTCTGCGCCTGCCGGTACAAGCGTCCGTCGCCCATGTCAATGACGAAAAAGCGGATGTCATCGGGGCTGTATCGGTCTGCGGCATCAGATAGGAAGGCCAGCATGAAATCGGTCAGCATCTTCTGATCATCATGGGCAAAGAGAAGGTGCGGGCAACCATACCTCTCGTGCAGATTAAAGCATTCCTCTCCCACCTGCACAGGAATGCTTTCCCAGATTCTGTTCTGCTGCCAGCTGTGATTTCGGTCAAATGCGGTTTCCATACGTTGCTCCTGTAAGCATTTAGTTTTGTTACTTCCATTCTATCACAGCAGTATACGAAAGCGCAAGCCAGCTAAGGCTCGTGCGTCCGTTATTTGCATGATGGAAGGGGAAGGAGAACTCCTTTCTTTTCAGCCCCCCACTGAGGTCACACTTTTATTTTGCTACCCCATCACCTGCATGGTTTTGCGCAGGTATTTGGCGGGGATGTCCTTGTGCAGGTGCCAGAGGATGTTCATAGGCTTGCTGCCGGTGTGGCTGACGTAATCGGCGGTCCCCAGGAAGGTGTAAGAGGAAGAACCAAAGGCATCGTGTTTGTGTTCACGGACAAAGAGCAGGACATGACCGTTACGCTCTTTGTGATGGATATACCGTTGACCAGTGGGGGAATCAGCACTGGTGGTGGACTGGCTTTGCCAGTGGAAAAGGCTGGGGCTGACGGCATAATCGTTGTACATGGTGGTAGGGGAATAGTCTTTGTCGGATTTGTTGAGGGTGATGAGGAACAGATCCGTCTTCTTGTCCGGCAGATACAATATGCCTTGCCGCATGGCACCGAAATTCAGATAATCCAGTGCCACCAGCAGCTGCCGCTGGGAATAGGTGCAATGCACATCCAGGGGGCAATCATAGGGCAGGGGCGAAGGGGTATCAATGAAATCGATCTGGTCTTTACAGTATTGCAGCATTTCCGTCAGTTCGCTTAGTATGACCGGACTGTCAGCCAGGGCATAGAGACGATCCCGCACAGTATCGGCAGAAAAATCAGTAATGGCTTCTTGCCAGATGGTGACATAGAACATATTCAGCATTTGCTGATGAATGGGGGTCAGGGTGCTGAAATCCACATCGTTCAGCCGTGGCAGGATGTCCAGCAGGAAATCGATCCACCGACGGGAATCGATGGTGGCAAGCCGCAGGAAGGCTTTGGTGAGAGCTTCCTCTGCGGGTTCAGTGAAGGGTTCCCTTACACCGGCTTCCACGCAAAGACGGCTGAAGGAGCCACGGCTATACAGCACACGGGCATCCATGTGATGATAGGTGAGGAAGTTTTTCAGATTCAGAGGAAAACCGGTATCTTCTTCGAAAGAAGCAATTTTGCTGACCAATGCTGCACGCATGCCATAGCTTTGGCGGATGTTCTGCAGGATGGTCTGGGATGCTTTCTTTTCCAGCTGGATATAGCATCCTTTGGGCACGTTGATAAAGCCGTGACGCAGTTCCTGTTCCACGCTGCGGTGGGTGTTGGAAAGCAAGGCGGCGAACTTTTCTTCGAAATTGTATTTGCGGTTGGCGGCACCGATAAAGTCCAGCACAGTCAGGCATTCTTTGCCTTCCGACAGGCGAAGACCACGGCCCAGCTGCTGCAGGAAAATGGTGAGCGATTCGGTGGGGCGTAGGAAAAGGACGGTGTTCACTTCTGGAATATCCACACCTTCGTTATAGATATCTACCACGAAAATGATGCGCAGTTCGCCTTTGACCAACCGTTCCCGGGCGGTGCGGCGGTCTTCATCGGAGGATTGTCCCACCAAGGCCATGGCAGGTACGCCGCAGGTGTTGAAATAATCGGCCATGAAATGGGCGTGCTCGATGGAGACACAGAAGCCAAGTGCCCGCACATCACTCATGTCTGTGACGTAACGATCCAGACTGCGGAGAATATGATCGGCACGTTTCTGGGCAATGGAATGGCTGAAAACGTACAGGTTGCTCAATTCGCTCTTGTCATAGCCGCCCCGGACCCAGTGCAGATCATTTAGGTCCACCGTGTCGGATACGCCGAAGTATTGGAAGGGGCAAAGCAGCTTCCGGTCAATGGCTTCCGGCAGGCGGATTTCAGCAGCAATGCGGCCGCCAAAATAATCCAGGATGGATTTGCCATCCATGCGCTCCGGCGTGGCTGTCAGCCCCAGCAGCACTTTTGGTTTAAAGTATTCCAATGCTTTTCCGTAGCTGTGGGCAGCGGCATGGTGGGTTTCGTCGATGACAATATAGTCGTAATAATCCGGAGGCAGTTTAGTGTGCAGTGCCTGAGAATTGAGGGTCTGCACGGAAATAAACAGATGATCTAAGGAGTTCGGCTTGTAATTGCCCACAAACAGTTCGCCGAAATTGGTGTCCTTTAATACGCCGGCGAAGGTGTCCCGGCTCTGTTTCAGGATTTCTTCCCGGTGAGCGATGAACAGAAGTTTGTTGGCTTTTCCAATATTTTGCTTGCAGAAACGCTTGTAGTCCAGTGCAGCAATGACCGTTTTGCCTGTGCCGGTGGCAGCAACTACCAGGTTTTTGAACAGCCCACGCACTTCACGTTCTGCCAGCAACTTGTCCAAAATTTCCTGCTGATAGGGGTAGGGGCGAATGTCAAAAAGAAACTGGGGCCGCTCACCCTGATAGCGTTCTGCTTTCAGGGCTTGGCTCAGCCGTTCACGTTGTGCTTCGTTATAGAATTCAAATTCATCCGAATGCCAATAGGCATC
>JAFQDR010000022.1 GCA_017415945.1 Oscillospiraceae bacterium | reverse complement strand
TCCGGTGTGGGCTCCGGTGTGGGCTCGGGTGTCGGTTCCGGCGTGGGTTCAGGCGTAGGCTCCGGTGTGGGCTCCGGCGTAGGCTCCGGCGTGGGCGCGGGTGTGGGCTCGGGCGTGGGTTCGGGAGCCTCCAATGCGGAGAAGCTTCGGAGGATCGTTGCACACTGGGCACGGGTGGCAGTTCCCTTAGGCGACAGGGTCACTTCCGATGTTCCGCTGACCACCCCCGCATAGACCGCCCAGCGGAAGGGCTCCCATGCGTAATTGGCCACATCACCGCTGTCGGCATAACCGATCAGATCCACCGTGGAGGATAGATCCATTTCTTTATATTCGGCATAGCGATAGAAAATGGTCACCAGCTGCTCACGGGTGATATTGTTATCGGGAGAAAATGTGGTTGCGGATGTTCCCCCTGTAATGCCGTTTTCATAACACCAAAGGACGGGTACATAGTAATACGCCCCCAAGGGCACATCCTCAAAGGGCAGCGCCCCCTTGGCATCGGGGCTGCCCGCAAGGCGGTACAGCACCGTCACCAGCATAGCGCGGGTCATGGGCAAATCGGGAGAAAAGGCATCCTCCCTCGTCCCGCTCATAAGGCCGTTTTCGTAAACGAATTCCACAGGCTCATAATACCAGCTTGCCAGTGCCACGTCTGTAAAGGGCAAGGCAGCCGCAAAGGCCGAGGGTGCCAAGCTTACCAGCATCACAAGGGCAAGCAGCAAAGCGCCCGGCCGTTTTCCGAATTTCATCACACGTCCTCCTTCCGAGGTTTTTCTTTTATTATATAAACAGATAAAGTGATGTGCAACAAAAAAATCCCCAAATCGGGGATTTTCTGTAAATTATTCGTATTCTTCCAAATATTCCTCCAGGCACAAGCCCTCCTCATGCATCACCTCTGCCGCTTCTTCGCCCACATAGCGGTAATGCCAGGGCTCGTAGATAATGCCCGTACGATCGGACTTTCCCTCAGGATACCGCAGGACAAAACCGTAGCGGTGACAGTTTTCCATCAGCCACTGCTGAGCGGGCATTTCCGCCTGTGTCTCATCCAAATTGGGATTGGCAGCATCCACAATATCCACCGCCAGCCCCGTGTGGTGCTCACTGGTGCCGGGATAGGCCACTTCCATGGCGGCAATCTTCTCCGCCCTCCCGGGGCTGTGTCCCTCCTCTATCACACGGCTGACCTTGTCTTCATAAAGTTGGGTCTGCAATACAATATTACGGTAGCCCGAGCATACCACGGCACTGTGCCCCGCTTCGGCGCAGTCGGAGAGCATTTGCAGCAGTTCCTCATAGCACAGCGCCGACACGGTCTGTCCGTTTTCAAGCTGACGGAGGGTAACTCCATAGTCTTCGGGGATGGGATTCCACGGATTCACCAGCATCAGCACATCCACCTCGTGGATTTCTTCGGGTGTCACCATAGGAACAGGCGTTGGGGTGGGTATGAGTGCACCTTGGGGCGCAGACTGCATGCCGCAGGAGCCGCACAAGGCGATCATCAGCACCGCAAGCAGCACAGAAAGTAGTCTTCTTGTGTATTTCATATGGTATATCCTTTCCGTTTGATGGGCTCATCATAAGGGAAAGGTGCATCAAAGGCTTCGCCCCATTTGCATCGAAAAACCATCATTTTCCTTTCACGACCTCATCCTCGATTTCCGACTGGATCTGCATATTCAAGCCGTATTCATCCGTCAGAAACGAAAGAATCACATATCCCGAAAACTCCGAATGACGCAGCAGAATGCCAAGATGGTTCAAGCTGCCGTTTTGATCGTAGCCCAAAAGCTCCGTATACAGGTCATCCACCCCCAGTCCCTGCAGATATATGTCCACATACAATCGCAGTGCATCTTCGAGAGAACAGGGGATCTTACGTAAATACTCCATGGTTGAATAGCTGAGTATTAAAATCTTGCCCGTACAGTCATCCACCACCAGCTCTATGGAGCCTTGGTCTACAATCTCCACCACAACGACCCAGAACACGGAGCTTTCCACTTCATGGGACTTTGCATCATAAACCAGAATCGGCTTTGCCGCTTGGGGATCAAAGGTGAACCCATCGGAGAAAGGCAGCAAGCCACATTCAAAATAGGGCTTGAGCCCCTCCACCACAAAGCCCTCCAGTTCCTCCGCCGTCAAAATCGCCTGCTCTGCGCCGATCTCATGGCTGTTGTTAAGGGAAGACAGCAGGAAAAGCCGATGCATGGTGCTGTTGTCGATTTTCAGCTCCACAGGGGTAATTCCCGCATAATGGGGGGTATCCAGAAAACGACGGTCTTCTATACGTCCGAGGAGCAGGGGCAGAAATGCCATGGTGATGATTACGGAAAATGTGATCGCCACGGCACACAGCGTTCTCCACGAGCTCATTGCTCCACCATCCTTCCCCGCAGAATAACCGTCACCCTTGTGCCTGTTCCCGGAACGGAGTAAAAGTGCATATTGCCGTTGTGGAGGCGAACGATCTCCCTGCACAGGGTCAGCCCAAGTCCCGCACCACCCTGCTGACGGGAACGGGATTTATCCACACGGTAAAAGGCTTCCGTAATTTTATCCAGCTCTTCCTTGGCCATACCTCGTCCATTGTCTGCCACTTGAATACGACAGCCGCCTTCCACCACTGTCCCCTTCACCGCGATCACTCCGCCCCGCTCCATAGCCTTGGATGCGTTGTCGATGAGGTTATACAGCAGGGATTTCACAAGGTCGGGCTCCATCACCGCAAGGCCGCTGTCTCCACGGCAAATCAGGTTCACATTCCGTTTTTTCATCAGAGGCAGCAGGGACACCTCCACGCTTTTCAGCAGGCTTTGGAGACTGACCTGTCTCATAGCGATGCTGTCATTTTCCAAAAGCAGCAGTTCCAGCAGCTGAAAGGACAGCTTCTCCAACCGCTGTCCCTCGGAGAAAATGTAGTTTGCCGCCATCATGCGGGTGTGGTCATCGAGGCTGCCCCGCCGCAAAAAGTCCGCATACCCGATAATGGATGTCATGGGCGTTTTCAGTTCGTGGGCAAAGGCTCCCATAAACTGCTCCTGCCGCTGCATATCTTCTTCCAATCGAGCAATATTTTCCTGCAGCAAATCCGCCATGGCATCAAAGTCCCGTGACAGCCTGCCGAATTCATCGGTACTGCGAATACGGGAGCGTGTGCGCAAATCTCCTTCCGAGATCCGCCGTACCGCCCCTGTCAGTCTGCGCAGGGGTTTTGTAAGCTTGTCCGAAAGAATCACCGCCACGACAATCCCCATGTACACCACCACAAGGTAAATGATGAAATACATTTGCTGCTGTTTTTCTCTGGCAGAATACACATCCGACAGATCGAATCGTACCGTAAGCACCAGATTTTCGCTGCCCGCAGGAAGGATTCCGCTGACCAGTAAGCCATACCCCTCACTGTCCGCAACAGGAAGATACACACAATGATTTTCCTCGGGTACGGGAAGCAAATGCTCCGACAGTCGGCCGTTGCCGCTTTGGTATAAGGTAATATTCCCCGTTTCCAGCCGCAGTCCCCGCCAACGGATGGCATTTTGCTGCTCCATCTTTTCCAGTGCGGAAGAAAGAGAGCGGTAGTTCGTTTGTTCCCCCAAAGCGTTCAGCAGATACAAGGTGCTTTGGATGCTGCGGAAGCTGTCCAAGGCTGCTTCCGTTTCCTTTTCCAATGCGGCATTGGTGGATGCGGTGATCAGCGCGGCACCTCCGATGCCAAAGGACAGGGATACCAGCAGAGAAATGGTAAGAATCAAGCGCAGTCGAAAGCTCATGGATCATATCTCCAATCGGTAGCCCACGGAATACACGGGCTTCAGCCGTTCGTTCCAGCCCACCTTTTTCTTCATACGCTGCACGTGGAGCTCCACGGTGCGGGTGCTTTCGGGATATTCCCCGCCCCAGACACGCTGATAAATAGTGCTCTTGTACAAGACAATATTGGGGTTGCGGGCAAACAGCAGCAGAATATCGTATTCCTTCTTCGTCAGGGTAATGGGCTCACCGTCCTTCAGCACCTGCATGGACAGGGTGTTGATCTCCAAGCCTCCAATTTGGATGACGGTTTCCAGCTTTCCGTGGCGGCGGAGCACATTTTCCACACGGGCCAACAGCTCCAAGATTTCAAAGGGCTTGACCACATAGTCCTCCGCCCCCATTTTCAGACCCTTCACGCGGTCATTCACATTGTTTTTGGCAGTGAGGAAAATCACAGGGATGTTCAAATCACGGATATAGTCCATCAGCTCAAAGCCGCTGAGCCCCGGGAGCATCACATCCAGCAGGATCAAATCAAAGATTTCCTTATCGATAATGTCCGCCGCTGCCAGTCCGTCATGGACGCAGGTGCAGTGGTAGCCGTTCTGGGTCAGGCTCAGCTTCAACAGGTCGGAAATGGGTCTCTCATCCTCCACGATCAGGATCTCTATCATCTCTATATCTCCTTTACGGTTGTTCACAGATAGGATATCTCACAGCTGCATCATGGGTGCATCACTGTGAAACATCTATCGTTCAGACGATTTCCCCCTCAAAAAGTGCCATATTCAATAAACCACCGCACCCGTAGGGCGCGCGCTTGCTCGCGCCGCTTCCACAGCCCCAAAATCATCCTTCGACGTAGGGAGCATCGTCCCCGATGCTCCGCCACCGTCGCAGTCAAGGCAATCACCATATTCCATCTATAGGCAATCCTCCAACTGCGAAAAAACGGAGCGTCCTCCCGGACGCTCCCTACGACGGCATTTCCCCCCACTGCACCTGTAGGGACGCCCCTTGCGGGTGTCCCAATCCTCCGTAGGTCCCCCTCGACAATCGTCGAAGCTGTTTCAGCAGAAACATGCTCGATTCAAAAAAGTATCACCCTCTATCTTGCGATAGAGGGTGATGGGAATTGGGAAAGAAAAGGTAAACAGCAAAATTACTTTCGCTAATTATACTTTCAATTGGATTATGCGATGCCCAGTACGATACCCAGGTAGGAGAATGCGCACAGGAACACCAGGAATGCTACACAGTAAACGATAGCCTTGCGGATGATGATGCCGTCGGAGCCTGCGCAGCCGGTAGCAGCGGTAGCCATTGCGATGGACTGGGGAGAGATAACCTTACCAACGGTAGCGCCTGCAGCGTTAGCAGCAACCAGCCATTCCTGGCTCATGCCCAGAGCAGCGCCGGTTTCAGCCTGCAGAGCGGAGAACAGGGTGCAGGAGGAGGTAACGGAACCGGTAATGAAGGTGCCGATGCCGCCGATGATGGGAGTCAGCAGGGGGAAGAAGCTGCCTGCGATAGCAACCAGACCCATAGCGATGTCGGATACCATGCCGGAGTAGCTCATAACCTTAGCAATTGCAATGATGGAGATGATGGTGATCAGGGACTTGGTCATCTGCTTGACGGAGCCAACCAGAACTTCTACCATGGTGCCGAAGCTTGCGCCCTGCAGCAGGCCGCCAACAACGCCGGACAGGAAGATCAGAACGCCGGGAGTGTTGATCCAGGAGAAGGTGTAGTTTGCGGAGTTGCCCAGACCGTCGTGGTAGATGGGAACTGCGGTCTTAATAGCAGCCAGAGGTGCGTTGATAGCGGGGAACAGCTTGGAGGTGCACAGCAGAACTGCGAACATGATCAGGAAGGGGCTCCATGCCTTAACCATCTTACCAACGGACAGTTCAGCCATCTGAGCGCGAGCGCCTTCGATGCCGTCCAGAGCATATTCGGGATCGGTTTCCTTGTTGACGGTCTTAGCCATCAGAACGGTGCAAGCCATGGAAACGATTGCGCCAACCAGAGTGGACAGTTCGGGACCGACAAATGCGCCGATCAGGTAAGCGGGGATCGCGAAGGAGATGCCGGATACCAGAGTGATACCCCAAACGCCCTTCAGAGAGCCGATCAGCTTTACCATGAAGATGGGGCAGATCACGATCAGAACAGCCAGCTGCAGAACAGCGTAGCCGGAAACAACAGCAGCATCCAGACCGGTCAGACCTGCGCCGGTGATAACGGGAATGCCGATTGCGCCCAGTTCAGCAACGGGAACGTTGGACAGCAGGCAGATGATGCAGGCCTTGATGGGGTCGAAGCCCAGACCTACCAGAATTGCAGCGGGGATCGCAACGGAGGTACCGAAACCGGATGCGCCTTCCAGGAAGCCGCCGAAGCCCCAAGCAACGATCAGAACCTGAATACGACGGTCAGCGGAAACGGAAGTCAGGGTGGTCTTGATGATTTCCATTGCGCCGGTCTTTACAGACAGGTTGTAAACGAAAATTGCGGCGATAACGATGATGCCGATGGGCCAGATAGCCATTGCCACGCCTTCCAGAGCGGCAGTGAATACGCCAACCAGACTCATCTTCCAGTTCAGTACGCCCAGAACCATGGTGATTGCCAGGCCGATGGGGCAGCAGATGTGGCCGGGCAGCTTCAGAACAACGAAGCCGATGATCAGCCACACGATGGTGATCAATGCGATCAAGCAGTTGATAGACATGATACTTACTCCTTACTTTTCTTTATTTCTTTTCCCTCAAGCAGCGTTTTCCCCCACCGCCTGAGGCCTCACAGCACAAGGACCTTTCCCTCGTCTCGATGATTTCCGAAGACAATCCCGTGCCTTCTCACAATGTCAGAATAGCACGGGTTTTCCCATAATAAAAGCCAATTTTCCTAATAGTTTCATAAGTATTTCTGATAGCAGATATCGTTATTTTTCAAACAATGCGCATTTCCCTTGCAGCCCGTTAAATTTGCGTTCACAAAAAAGCAATAATTTAGTTTTCCGATATTTTCGCACCCGTTCCAACGCATTTGATGCAACTGTAACTGCACTTAAAACCCGAAAAACCATGAAATAATCTTTATTTTAACAAGGAATTCCCTTAAAAATTACGCAAAACGCCCGCATCTTGCATTTTTCGGCATATGGGATTATACTGAAAGCGATATCACAAAAACCGATTTTTACATCTTTACCATAAGGAAATTCGATACAAAGGAGAACCGTCTATGGACCGATATCTTGCTTTTTTGAAGGTTCTGGAGCAGGGCAGCTTCACCAAGGCCGCCGATGCCTTGGGGTACTCCCAGTCTGCGGTGAGCCAGATGATCCAGTCACTGGAATCCGAGCTGGAGTTGACCCTGCTGCACCGAGGTCACCGCGGGGTCAAGCTCTCCCCCGAGGGAGAATCTCTGCTGCCCTACATCCAAGCCTCCGTCAATCATTACAACGCCATGCTGGAGGCGGTGCGGGACATGAAGCATTTGGAGGGCGGGCTCATTCGCATCGGCACCCTGTCCAGCTATTCCTCCCAGTGGCTGCCCCCACTCATTAAGGAGTTCAAGGCACTGTATCCCAAGGTACGGTTCCTGTTCCATCAGGGAGACTATACCACCATCCCCGAATGGGTGCGGAAGGGTGAGATCGACTTCGGCTTCATCAACCCAGACGCGGAAAGCGTAGCGGGGCTGGACACCATACTGGTGCGCACAGGGGGGCACAAGGCCATCCTGCACCCGGATCACCCCCTGGCAAAGCTGGATGTGATCCCCCTGAAGCGTCTGGCCAAGGAACCCTTCCTGCTGCTGGAAACGGGCATACTGTCGGAAACCATGAACGCCTTCCGCGAGCTGGGCATCGAACCCAATATGGAGCTGCGCATGCACGACAACTTCTCGGTCTGCTCCATGGTGGAAGCCAATGTGGGGGTCAGCATCCTTCCGGATCTGGCACTGCGGAACATGGATTTTAATATTGTGCAGCGGCCCACGGAGCCCCCTATTTTCCGTAAGGTGGGTCTGGTCATGAAGGACAGAAACATCCTCCCCATCGCCAGCCGACGGTTTATTGATTTCTTTATGGAGAGAGTGCCCAATTTGCCTTAATGCACCGCACTAAAATTATCCTCCATCGTAGGGAGCGTCGTCCCCGACGCTCCGTAGCGCAGTCGGAAAATGTCGACGGACGGAAAAATGCAGAATGTCAAACTGCTGTGGTGGCTTTACAGGGGACGACGCTCCCTACAACGGCAATTGTTATACATTTACGACACAACAAAACACCGCTGGCTTTCGTCAGCGGTGTTTCGCACTTCATCCAAAAATTCACTTTCCCTCCGCAGTACGTGAAGGAAGGGTTCTCAAGGGGAACCATGGTTGGCCTACGGCCCTGGTCGCAATCATAGATTGCTTCCCGCTTTGGCTACAAACAGCCCACTGGGCTGTTTGCTTAACGCGTCGCGCCCTTGAAATCGCGTCGGCGCAAGCCGATGTAGCATTTCAGCAGAAATGCTCGCGATTTATCCGTAGACCTTATACAGGAAGGTCACGACCTGACCTCTGGTGCAGGTGTTGTTGGGGCCGAACTTGCCGTCACCGATGCCGCCGGTGACTTCGTTCTGCGCCGCCCAAATCACGGGCTTTGCAAACCAATCGGCATCCGCTACGTCCTTGAAGCTGCTCTTGCCGCTGACCTCGGGCTTGCCCGCAGCAGCATACAGGAAGGTCACGATCTGGGCTCTGGTACAGGTCTGTTCGGGGCCGAAGCGGTTCTTTGCAACACCGCCTGTGATGCCGTTTTCCACAGCCCACAGAACAGCCTTGTAATACCAGTTGGATTCGCTGACATCACCAAAGGGGTTCACGGTCAGCTTAGGCTCGGGCCTGCCGTTTGCCGCCCACAGGAAGGTCACCACCTGTGCGCGGGTACAGCCGTCGTTGGGCCCGAATGTAGTTGCGGAAGTCCCGCCCGTAACATTGTTCTCGAATGCCCACATAACGGGATTGAAGAACCAATCGGATTCCGCTACATCCTTGAAGGGATTTTCTACCACATCAGGTGTGGGAGTCGGTGTAGGTGTAGGTGTAGGTGTAGGCGTGGGCGTTGGTGTAGGTGTAGGCGTGGGCGTTGGTGTAGGTGTAGGCGTGGGCGTTGGTGTCGGTGTCACCGTGGGTGTGGGTGTCGGCGTCACCGTGGGTGTGGGTGTCGGTGTCACCGTGGGTGTGGGTGTCGGCGTCACCGTGGGTGTGGGTGTCGGCGTCACCGTGGGTGTGGGTGTCGGCGTCACCGTAGGTGTCGGTGTGGGTGTAGGTGTGGTTGTGGGTGCGGAAGCCTCTGCTTCTTCAATCACGATGGTATAGGTACGGGTCTTGCTCTTTTGTTTGCGGCGGGGAATTCCCGTTAAAACATCAGGCTCTTCCACGGAGTACTTGTACTTCATCTTAACCTCCGCTTGTCCCGCTGCAAGGGGTGCAAAGGTCGCGCTGTCATAGCCCTCATCCATCAGCAGAATGTCCTCTCCTTCGGTGACCGACCATTCATACACATGAAAGGAGGAATCCCATTCTCGCATGGTTACTTCAATCTCCAGGAACTGATCGGTAGTAATGACGATGGTCTGGTTGGAATTGCCATTGACCTTCACCAGCTTGGATGCATCCACCTCGGGGAAGGGAATCTCGGGAGGCGGTGCGGTATTCACATGGCACAGCAGCTCCAGCTCCACAAAAGGCTCGCTTCTCGACTTGATGTAGCAGTAGTAGACCGCATCCCCGTCTTCCTCATAGTACATGGGACGAAGGGTGACAAACTCATACCACGAGGAATTGCGATAGCAGGATTTTGTTTCTCCGTCAATGGTAAGCTTCAGATCCAGCTCTGTTCCCTCGAACTCATAAGTACGATAGGCCGCGTTTGGCGTCACATATCCCTCCTCGGCGGTAAACACCAGCTGCTCGCCTTCCGAATACCCACCCACAGTCAGCACATCCTTACCCTTTTCGGTGGTTTCGAAGGTCACGGTGCCTGTCAGCAGTTCTCCGTTGCGAATGATCGCAGCCCCGCCCGCAGGCACAGTCAGTCTGCCATCCGTGGTTTGGAAGCTGCCATCGGGCAGCTTCAGAAGCCCCGCTTCCGCAGAGGGTCCTTGGGGTGTCAGAGGTGCGGTTGTTCCATCGCTGCGCAGCCCCAAGTCACACATGGTAATATCAGGAGACCAGCTGATACGATTGGTGTTGGTACCGTAGCTGCTGCGGCTCTTCCAAATGCAGATATGGCAGTCCCCATCCGCAAACTGCTGACGGAAGGTACTCCAATCGGGCTCATCCTCCTTGATCAAGCCCCAGGAACGGTAGCTGCTGCCGGAAGAGTAGGACTCATGGAAATATTCCACAAGGGTAAAGCCCTGTGCTTCCAGCATGGCAATATAATCCTCAATGGCGCTGTCAGCCAGACTGCTGAACTTGTAATAGTCCGTCCCCGGATTGCCGTCCACGTTTACCCCAACGTGATTGGTGAAATAGATGATGTCCTGCACCGCATTTTCGGGCACCTCGGCCATGGCAGAATAATCCTGCACATCAGACACAAGCTCCGCCCCCTCAGGAATCACAGGCGACGGCGTGGGTGTAGGTGTCGGACTCGGCGTCGGCGTGGGTGTAGGTGTAGGTGTGGGTGTAGGTGTAGGCGTCGGAGTCGGTGTGGGCGTCGGTGTCGGACTCGGTGTAGGTGTAGGTGTCGGTGTAGGTGTCGGTGTAGGTGTCGGTGTCGGCGTGGGCGTCGGCGTCGGTGTGGGCGTCGGTGTCGGACTCGGTGTAGGTGTAGGTGTCGGTGTGGGCGTGGGCGTCGGTGTCGGTGTGGGCGTGGGTGTAGGGGTCGGTGTCGGACTCGGTGTAGGTGTAGGTGTCGGTGTGGGCGTGGGCGTCGGTGTCGGTGTGGGCGTGGGTGTAGGGGTCGGTGTAGGTGTAGGTGTCGGTGTGGGCGTGGGCGTCGGTGTCGGTGTGGGCGTGGGTGTAGGGGTCGGAGCTACATAATCGGGGTCCATAGCTTCACATGCTTGGCATACCCCATCTTGGAACGTATGCCCATTCGCCTCGGTGTAATCGGACACATAGCTGTCCCCACAAACAGTACAGCTATAGGTGGTATACCCCTGCTCGGTGCAGGTCGCTTCGGTGATGACCCCTTGATAGCTGTGCTCGGATATGTTCTCCTCACCGCAAACATCGCAGGTATGGTCACCGTTTTCATCCAAATGGGCACAGGGCGGCTCTTCCTTGGTGCTTGTATGGGTGGCCGCTTGAATCACTTCCAAAAGCTCGGGTCTGCCCCACTGCTTTTCTGTTTTATCGTAAAGCCAATAGGTGTGGTTGCGGCCGTCTTCCGTTACAGGGAAGTAATCCTCCCACCACAGGCAAGGTACCCCCAGAGCCTCGGCCTTTTGGAAGAAGTAAGCCACCTTTTCCGCTGCCGCTTCCCTGTCGTTCATGTTCTCCCAACTGTGAGAAAGTCCAACCTCGCCCACGATTACCGGAACCTTAGGGCATCTTGACTGAAATGCGGCAACATCTCTGAACAGGTCATCCGTAGCCTTCGTCCAGCTCTCTCCGTTGGACGTTCTTTCCATCTCATCATAGGAGTGGATCTGGATCATAAGATAATCGCTGTCTTCGGGGATGGTAATGGCATCCAGATGGGTATGGATGTTGTATTCCGCAACTGCCAAACATAGGATGCGGGTATCATTGTTCCCGCCCGCAGCGCGTACGGTATTTACAAAAATCTCATTCAGCTCATTGACACGCCGCTCCTGCCCTGCCATCCACAGATCGTAATCCACATCGGGTGTCCACTCCATAGCAGGCTCATTGCAGGTTTCGAAAATCAAATGGTCGGAATAGTCCTTAAAATATGCGGCGATTTGACTCCAGATTGCCGCATATCTGGCATTGACGTATTCACTGTACTGCTCTTCCATCCATTTGTTGGTCCAATGGAAGTTTTCCCATTCTCCTGTGTCAGGGTTCTTCGTGGCCACAAAGGAACGGCTCATATAGTCATTGTGCAGATCCAGAATGCAGTAGGCCCCTTGACTGAGGATATAATCCACCTCTGTCTTGACCGCAGCCAGCCATTCCTCGTCGATTGCGAAGGTGCGGTCATCCACAAACCATGTCCAGCTCACGGGCAGACGGAATACGTTAGCGCCCTCGTTTAGGAAAATATCGGTGATTTCCTGCTGATCGAATGCAGTGCGATACAGCTCGAAATAATACTCTGCCTTGGAAACAGAGCTTGCCACGTCCTCATTGACCGTGACCGTGGTGCAGAATTTAGCGCCGTTCAAGTCAGCACCTTCCTCGGGAGTCTCTTCAGGCGCAAAAATATTATATGTATACCAATCGTTGATATCGGGTCCGTAATGGGGTGTGCCCATATAGGTCCGGTTCATGGAGTCAAGAGGAATGACCGTGGAATCGCTTTTGACGATTTTACTGTCAGACAGCGTAACAGAAATCATCTGCTCGCCGCTTCTGACCATGACCCCCAGCTTAAACAGGTCTCCCTCCCACGGAGAGGCGGACACAAAGGCAGGGATGGGCACTTCAACGGAAAATGTTCCGCTGTACGCATCATGGTAGCAAAGCCATTCGAAGGACTCGTCCCAAAACCATGCTGCCAGACCGAATTCGGACTTTGCCGTAAAATCGTCATATCCGTTTGTTGCCCCCTCCGGCGGCTGAATGTCTGCCATATAAAGGTCAGCCAGATTGGCGCCCCAGGTCATCTCCGCAACCGCATCTGCGGACGTCTTGGTGCCCCCCGCAGCCTTGGCCGTAATGGCGATCTGCGGCAGCAGCCCTGCCACCATAGCAACAGCAAGCAGCATACTCAAAAATCGTTTTTTCATAAGACTTTCCTCCTTTGAGGGTCACATTCTTGCGGAATGTCTTTTGTTTATCATATAGTATTTTCCAACACCATGCAATAAACAATTTAGCGATTTACACAAAAAATCCGCCGCACCCAAACCGTAAGACGCGGGAACCGTTACCCGTCCGATCGCGGCAATTTCCGATAACCGCCATTCTCTGTCATCCCGAGCTTGCGGGCCCCGCATCAACCGCGGGGCCCGCAAGCTCAGGATGACAAAGTGCGGTGAAAGCCAATCGCGACACAGGGACAGGTCACAGTCTCGCTGTCTGAGATTACCCACAACGCACATTCCCCTTGCGAGACAGAGACCGGTCCCCGTTGTCCTTTCCCCATTGACCTAAAAGCCACCCTTGGATGTCCAAGGGTGGCTCGTTTGATTTACAGATTAAAATGTGCCGTAGCTGACGGTTTCGCTGAGATCCTTGCGGCTGTAGTGCAGCTTCTCATTGGGTTCGCTGTCTTCTGCGGGATAGCCCAGCATCAGCAGGGCAACGACCTCGTAATTTTCGGGGATGTTGAAGCTGGCGCGGAGAGGCTCTTCCTTATAAATACCAACCACCAGACTGCCGATGCCCAGATCCTGTGCCTGATACATCATGCTGGTCATGACGATACCGCCATCCACGTCGCCGATCTCACGGCCGCTGCGGCTCTTCCAGCTGACTTCCTTGTCGTAGCACACCACCAGAACCGCGGTCTGCCCGTACATACAAGGGGTGCATTCCTTCATCTTTTCCAGGCCTTCCCCCTGTACCACCAGAATTCGCTGGGGCTGCAGATTCTTGGCGGTGGGTGCCAGACGGCCCGCATTGAGGATCATCTCCAGCTTTTCGGGTTCGATGGGCTTGGAATCGTACTTTCTGACGGAATATCTCTGCTCACACAGCTGTGCAAAGTTCATGTTAAAATCTCCTTTGTAACCTATTTTTGTATATTCTACCATTCCAAAAGAAGGATTGCAAGGTAGAATCTATACACCTTGTCTACGAATATCCTGTTGCATTTTGTCTGAAACTATTATAGAATATGTGGTGATGCAGGGTTGTAGTCAACACTACAATTTGTGCCACAAATTATAGTACACCACAATTTCTTGTAAGGAGATCCCTATATGAATCACAATTACAATTTTGAAGGCTGGAACGGCTTTAAGTCCGGCAGCTGGAATAATGAAATCAATGTGCGTGACTTCATTGTCCGCAACTACACTCCCTACGACGGGGACGAAGCCTTCCTGGAAGGCCCCACCGCTACCACTCTGGAGCTGTGGGACATGGTCAGCGAGCTGACCCGCCGGGAACTGGCAGCAGGCGGCGTTCTGGACATGGACACCTCCATTGTTTCCACCATCACCTCCCACGGCCCCGGCTATCTGGACAAGGACAAGGAACTGATCGTGGGCTTCCAGACCGACAAGCCCTTCAAGCGTGCATTCCATCCCTACGGCGGCATCCGTACCGCTGAAAAGGCTTGCGAAGACAACGGCTACAAGGTCGATCCCGAAGTATCCGAATTCTTCACCACCCACCGCAAGACCCACAACGCAGGCGTATTCGACGTATACACCCCCGAAATGCGTGCCTGCCGCTCCTCCCACATCATCACCGGTCTGCCCGACGCTTACGGCCGCGGCCGTATCATCGGCGACTACCGCCGTGTGGCTCTGTACGGCATTGACCGTCTGATCGAGGACAAGGAAGCACAGAAGAACTCCACCGGCGGCGTTATGAGTGCTGACATCATCCGTCTGCGCGAAGAAATCGCAGAGCAGATCAAGGCGCTGAAGGACATGAAGACCATGGCAGCTTCCTACGGCTGCGATATCTCCAAGCCCGCTAAGGACACCAAGGAAGCCATCCAGTGGCTGTACTTCGGTTACCTGGCTGCAATCAAGGAACAGAACGGCGCAGCTATGTCTCTGGGCCGCACCTCCACCTTCCTGGACATCTACGCAGAACGCGACCTGCGCAATGGTGTCTACACCGAAAAGGAAATTCAGGAATTTGTTGACCACTTCATTATGAAGCTGCGTATGGTCAAGTTCGCACGTACCCCCGAATACAACGCACTGTTCTCCGGCGACCCCCAGTGGGTAACCGAATCCATGGCAGGCGTGGGCATCGACGGCCGCCACATGGTCACCAAGATGTGCTTCCGCTACCTGCACACTCTGGTCAACCTGGGCCCCGCACCCGAACCCAACCTGACCGTTCTGTGGTCTACCCGTCTGCCCGAGGCATTCAAGCGCTACTGCGCAAAGATCTCCATTGAGACCTCCTCCGTGCAGTACGAAAACGACGACTTGATGCGTGTGACCCACGGTGACGACTACGCAATCGCTTGCTGCGTATCCTCCATGCGTGTTGGCAAGGAAATGCAGTTCTTCGGCGCTCGCGCAAACCTGGCAAAGTGCCTGCTGTACGCAATCAACGGCGGCAGAGACGAGGAATCCGGCAAGCAGGTCGGCCCCCGCTACGCACCCGTTACCGCAGAATATCTGGACTACGACGAAGTCATGCAGAAGTATGACGATATGATGGCTTGGCTGGCAGGCGTTTATGTAAACACCCTGAACGTCATCCACTATATGCACGACAAGTACTGCTACGAACGCGCACAGATGGCTCTGCACGACAAGAACGTCACCCGCTGGTTCGCAACCGGTATCGCAGGTCTGTCCGTTGTGGCCGACTCCCTGTCCGCCATCAAGTACGCAAAGGTCAAGGTCATCCGCGATGAAACCGGTCTGGCTAAGGACTACGAAATCGAAGGGGACTTCCCCAAGTACGGCAACGACGACGACCGCGTAGACTCCATCGCAAACGACATCGTACACCGCTTCATGGAACACGTTCGCCGCAACCCCACCTACCGTGACGGTATCGCAACCACCTCCATCCTGACCATCACCTCCAACGTGGTTTACGGCAAGAACACCGGTTCCACCCCCGACGGCCGCAAGGCCGGTGAAGCCTTCGCTCCCGGCGCAAACCCCATGCACCGCCGTGACACCCACGGTGCGGTTGCATCCCTGTCCTCCGTCTCCAAGCTGCCCTTCATGGACGCTCAGGACGGCATCTCCAATACCTTCTCCATCATCCCCGGCGCACTGGGCAAGGAAGACAAGGTATTCATGGGCGACCTGGATGTAGACTGCTGCGGCAGCGCATGCTTCTCCCCCACCCTGTTTGAATCTCTGGACAACGAATAATCAGAAAGGAGCTTACCATTATGGCAGCAACTCAGGCTCAGATCGATAATCTGGTTTCCCTGCTGGACGGCTACGTCGAAAAGGGCGGCCATCATCTGAATGTAAACGTATTCACCAAGGAAACTCTGCTGGATGCTCAGGCTCACCCCGAGAAGCATCCTCAGCTCACCATCCGTGTCAGCGGCTACGCTGTTAACTTCGTAAAGCTCACCAAGCAGCAGCAGGACGAGGTTATCTCCCGTACCTTCCACGACCACATCTAATTGCTTATGGACGGATTCATTCATTCCACCGAAAGCTTCGGCACGGTGGACGGGCCCGGCGTACGGTTCGTGATTTTCCTGCAGGGCTGTCCCATGCGGTGCAAATACTGCCACAACCCCGATACCTGGGAAATGAATGTGGGTGAGCAGCGCTCCGCCCAATCCCTCATCGATGAGTTTGAGCGCAACCGTGCCTTCTACAAAAAAGGCGGCATTACCGTCACAGGGGGCGAGGCCCTCATGCAGATCGATTTTCTGCTGGAGCTCTTCGCCCTTGCCAAGGAGCGTGGCATCCACACCTGTCTGGACACCTCCGGCATCACCTACCGCCCCGGCAAGTCCGAGTATAACGACAAGCTGGACAAGCTCATGGAGCTGACGGATCTGGTCATGCTGGACATCAAGCACATTGAGCCCAAGCGGCACAAGGTGCTCACAGGTCACGACAATGCAGGCATCCTTGCCTTCGCCCGATATCTGGACGAAAAGAAGATTCCCGTATGGATTCGCCATGTGGTAGTCCCCCATGTGACCGACAGCGAGATCTACCTGCGGAAGCTGGGCGAATTTATTGCCACTCTGTCCAATGTGAAGGCCTTGGACGTACTGCCCTATCATGTGCTGGGCACAGGCAAATACGAGGCACTGGGCATTGAATATCCCTTGGAGGGCATCAAAGCCACCACCCGTGAGGAGGCAATCGAAGCCAAGAGCATCATCTTGGATGCATTCCGCGAGACCCGAAAGCAAATGAATCAACCCAAATAAACCACAAACGGCATCCCAAAAGGATGCCGTTTTTTCAAACAAAAATAGGCGTGTACTTAACCGGAAGAAACACGCCTATTTTTGTT
>JAFQDR010000163.1 GCA_017415945.1 Oscillospiraceae bacterium | reverse complement strand
TAAGAGCCATAAATTCAAACAGTTGTAGGGCAGGGCCTTGGTCCTGCCGCTTTCAAGGTCGCATCTGCAGTCATTTAAGTGCGCAACGGCGGGAGCAAGCCCCCGCCCTACATTACACGTCTACAAACTTAATGACATTGGCTTCTATCGAGGGTTTATTGTCCTAAAGGCCAAATCAAAAACCACGGATCCGAGCTCCGTGGCTTTGGTTAGATCTTATCCTTGAATTTTTCGATGATGGCATCGGCAATGCGCTCGGATGCGTGGCCGTCCCCATAGGGGTTGGAGGCCTTGCTCATGGCATCGTAGGCCGCTGCATCGGTGAGCAAACGTTTGGTTTCGGTGTAGATGACCTCCTCATCGGTGCCCACCAGCTTCAGAGTGCCTGCGGCAATGCCCTCGGGACGCTCGGTGGTGTCACGCAGCACCAGCACAGGCTTGCCCAGGGAGGGCGCTTCCTCCTGAATGCCGCCGCTGTCGCTGAGGATGATGTAGGAACAATTCTGGAAATTATGGAAATCGAATACCTCCAGAGGCTCGATGAGCTTCACACGGTCGCAGCCCTCCAGCTCTTCCTTTGCCACCTGTCGCACCAGAGGATTCATGTGGATGGGGTAAATGACCTTGATATCGGGGAATTCCTCCACAATGCGGCGGACACCGCGGAAGATGCGGTGCATGGGCTCACCAAGATTTTCTCTGCGGTGAGCGGTCAGCAGGATCATGCGTTCCCCCTCACCCAGCCATTCCAGCTCGGGATGGGTGTAGCCCTCCTTGACGGTGGTGGACATGGCATCGATGACGGTGTTGCCCGTGACATAGATCTTTGCGGGGTCGATGTTTTCACGGAGCAGATTCTCCTTGCTGACCTCCGTGGGAGCAAAGAACATATCCGTCATACGGTCTACCATCTGGCGGTTCATTTCCTCGGGGAAGGGACTGTATTTGTTGTCCGTGCGGAGGCCTGCTTCCACGTGACCGATGGCCACCTGATTATAGAAGGCTGCCAAGGCTCCCGCAAAGGTGGTGGTGGTATCCCCGTGAACCAGCACGATATCGGGCTGTGCCTCCTTGATAACGGATTCCAAACCCAGCAGGGCGTTGGAGGTGATGCCCGACAGGGTCTGTCCGGGCTTCATAATGTTCAGGTCGTAATCGGGGGTGATGTCAAAGGTTTCCAGCACCTGATCCAGCATCTGACGATGCTGGGCAGTGACGCAGACGATAGATTCGATCTCGGGTCTGCGCTCCAGCTCCTTCACCAGAGGTGCCATCTTAATGGCCTCGGGTCTGGTGCCGAATACGCTCATTACTTTAATCATGCTTACAGCTCCTTGATGTAGTTCAGCAGCTTGGGATCCTTCTGCTTCCACTTTGCGGTGAAATATTTCTGCTTCTCGTCCAGCAGTCTCTTATGTCCCTCGGTACCGGACTTGGTGGTCTGGTGGGGCAGGTGGTTGACACCCACGCTGCGGCAGTGGTACAGCTCCTTGCCTGCGTGGCGGATCAGCAGGGACAGGTCAGTGTCCTCGTAGCAGGTGGGGTCGTAGTATTCGTCAAAGCCGCCGATCTCCTCGAACAGCTTCTTTTCCATAAGCACACCGCAGGTGGCCAGATAGCCGATGTCGGGACGGCACAGACCAACGGGGGGAACGTAGTTGTATACAAAGGCATCGGTCACGTGCTCGGCAGCGCCTTCCTTATTGAACCAGCCGCTTGCCCAGCCCACAGCGCCGAAGTTGGGAGCACGGTGATAGACCTCGAAGTAGCCGTCCAGCCAGTAGCGGCCTGTGACCCACTGGTCGGAGTCCAGGAACACGATGTACTCACCCTTAGACACCTGCACGCCCAGATTTCTGCCGCTGGAGCAGCCGTTCTTGTGGTTGCGCACCAAGGTGATCTGGTCGCCGAAGCGTTCCTGCAGCTGTTCGTAGGAGCCGTCCTTGCTCTGGTTGTCCACTACCACGATCTCATAGTCGTAGCGGGGCTTGCCGCGCAGCAGAGATGCCACGCACTTGTCGATGATATTCTTGTTGTTGTAGTTCAGCACCACCACGGAGATCTTGCCGTAGAAGGTCTCGTCGCAGCGTTCCGCTTCCTCGGGGTACACCGCATCCAGGATCCCCTGCACACGGTTGTCCCAGGTGTTTGCGGCGGTGAAGGCTTCCGCTGCCGCCAGATCGGGGGCAGTGGCAGTCTCCACAGCACGGATCCAGGAGTCCAGATCGTTGCCGCTGTACATATTGGGATAGCCCTTAATGTCGGGCAGCTCGGTGGTCAGAACGTTTTTCCCTGCGGAGATGTACTCGAAGATCTTCAGAGGGGAGACATAGTCGCCGATGTCCCCTGTCTTAAAGGGGATCAGGGCGAAGTCCGCGTACTTCAGGTATGCGGGCAGGTCGGGCTGCTTCTTCAGGCCGAGGAAATGTACGTTTTCGGGAGCGATGCCCATGATGCGCTTGTCGGGGTGACCGCCGATGAGGTTAATGGACAGAGTGGGGTCGTGCTTGGCCAGACCGTACACCAGATCCCAGTCGAACCATTCTCCCCACAGACTGCCGTAGTACAGCAGGGTCTTGGAGCCCAGCACCATGTCCTCGAGCTTTTCATAGCTGCGGAGAGCGGAGAACAGCTCGTCGTCCACGGCGTTTGCCTGATACAGAACGGGCTTTTCCACACCAAGGGTCTTGCAGTAGCCGTGGAGCTGCTCCACCAAAAGCTTTGCGGTACCCACCAGCACGTCACTCTTTTCCACAATGGTCATCATGGTCTGACGGTTGGAGAAGAAGGAGCCCGCCAGAGAGGATTCCCAGTTGTCGATATTTTCGTAAACCACCTTCACACCCAGCTCCTTGGCAGTGAGAACATAGGGCACAAAGGCATCCGCGGGACTTTCCACGATCAGCAGATCATCGGGCTTTGCGTTCTTCACAAAGTCCAGCATCATAAAGTCACGGATGGGCAGATGGGTCACACAGGGCACGGGAACGTGGTTTTCCCGCTTGAAGTCACCGCTGGGGAAGGCATAGTAATAGTACACACGGTAGCCCAGACGGTTGAAGGCCTTTGCCAGCTGTGCGCAGCGCTGGCCGCCGCCGATATCGTAATAGGGAACGCCCGCCAGGATATACACCTTGCGGCCTTCCTTCAGGGTCAGATATTTCTTTTCGTCTTTGTCAAGAATGTATTCGTCAAAATCCGGCCACTTGATGCTGTCGGGGCCGTTAAGCTGCTTCTTTCCGAAGGTTTTGCGGAATTTGAAAACCACACAGTTCCAGAGCCACTCAAGGGTACCGCCGACACCATAGTCTTGGATACTTCCCTTGATCTTCTGCAGAATGCGGGCAATACGCTGAAACATTGCGTCACTTCCTCCAAATTGTATTTATCATGGGGCATAGCTTCCCACAATATATCGGTTTATTTTATAGCAAAGAGACACCCAATGTCAAGTGGGGGCAGAGATTGGCAGTCCCCGTATCTCGGACTTCCATCGCACCCGTAGGGAGCATGCCACGCCGATACAGTGGACACGGCGGCAGCAAGCAGCCGCCCTACGGGTGCAACGCCGTTCCACAGCTTCCCCAAAACCGATACCGTGCAGCAACGAAACGAAAATCATACCCTTCGTACGAACGAAAATCCCCCGACCAAATGGTCGGGGGTTCATTGTCATTATCTCTTAATAGGCAGTGAGATCATCATAGGTAGAGTCTGCCATATAATTATTGTAGTATGCAAGAGCACTCTTGTACTTCGTATTAAGTTCCCCCTGCGTGATATTGCCGCTTGTAAAATCGTCAACCGTACCACTAAATTCCATCATAACCTCGTTGAATGTAGCACGAGCGCCCGCTTCTTCGGTCGTCTCGTTTCCTTCCGCACCTCTCATAGCCTCAAGTGCACGCATATCACTCAACAACGCATTGGCAGCGGTCAAAGATACATATTCGCTCTCATCCACGGTCACGGTGACAGTACCGATCTTGCCATCTGCGGTAGATGCCAGCTTACCCTTGGGGGTGACGGTAATGACCTTTTTTACAGCTGCATTGGTGTCGGCTGCGGATTCAACGATCACGGCACCTTCCACAGCTTCCCCGTCAACAGTGAAATTCAGTTCGGTAGCTTCATAGCCGCTGTCCATGGTGTAGGAAGGCGTTACATCCAGTGCAGTGTTGGAGTGGTTGGTGATGGTCACGGTGCCGCTGCCGCTCCAGCTTTCGGGAACAGATTCGGAGTAGCTGTGACTTTCGGGGTCCCAAACAGGCTGACCTGCTGCCTGATAGGTGAAGTTCATGGCGGTCCATTCGATATCCACGCTGAATACCACACCGCCGGCTGCCCCTGCAACATATGTTGCGTTAATGTCGGCACTGTCCGTTGCGGGTGCGGTGGTTGCGCTTGCCGCAAAGGCAGTAACGCTGAGGCTGAACATCAGAACCAAAGTCAGCACAACAGAAATTGTTTTTTTCATAAGATTTCCTCCGTTTATTTCATTTTAATTTCGGACAATAACAGTAATGGGGATCTCCGTGTTGACAACCGCCTGTTCCCCTGTGATCGGGTCATAGCAGAACACGAAAAAGCTTCCATGATAGCCGCCGCTTTCCAGCTTATCCACCGCCTCGGGCAGCAGCTCCAAGGTTTTTACCTGTGTCCCCGCCTTCAGCAGCCCCGACTGCACCACAACGGTATCCCGCACCGTGATTTGCAAAATCACATCATGGCTGGACCGCTTGGGGTTTGCAAACAGCAGCGATGCGGTCCCATCGGACAAATCCATCACCACTTCATTAGAGTAGGTCAAGCTGACCTTCCCACCGCCCTCGGCAGCATCGTTCTTCTCTCCGCTGTCGTTGGGAATCTCTTGGGCATACGCTTCGTCATCGGGGGCAAAATCCGGGGGCAGGGGTCTATCGGAATCCGCCATGCGCAGTGCCCATATCGCAATCCCCACAGCAGCAAGGGTGATCAGCAACAGAAGCAGGATCAGCCATTTCTGCCTATCCTTCTCTTTGGTTTCCTTTTGCTGCATGGCACCACCTTCCGTGATTGATACTTCCGCAAAATAGGAAGTTTTCTTCCTCTATATTAGTATTATAGTTCCTATTTGTCAAGGCTTATAGGAACTATAATTCCTATATAATTGTATTAGGAGGACACAGGATGCTGATCACGGATTTGCTGACCATAGGAAACAAGCTGCTGAATATACGCAAGCGCACGGGCATGACCCAAGCGGAGGTGGCGGAGAAAGCAGGGCTGTCCGACCGCACCTATGCGGACATTGAGCGCGGCACGGTGAATATGCGCATTGAAACCATCCTGCGCATTTGCAGCGCACTGGACATTACCCCCGACGAAATCCTCACGGAATCGGAAGCCGAAACGCAGCTGTCTCAAGCGGAGGTATTTTCCCGCCTCAACACCTGCTCTCCTAAGGAGCGAGACACCGCACTGCGGCTGCTGTCCGTTTATCTGCAATCCTTAAACTAAAACAACCCCCTCGGCGGTGCCGAGGGGGTTGCAGACTGTCAAAAAAATGCTTCGCAGAATTTCGTCCGTGAGGACGAAACAAAGTCAAATCTATTTTTCGCGCCGGCATGTACGAAGCGAAAAATAC
>JAFQDR010000162.1 GCA_017415945.1 Oscillospiraceae bacterium | reverse complement strand
TAAGAGCCATAAATTCAAACAGTTGTAGGGCAGGGCCTTGGTCCTGCCGCTTTCAAGGTCGCATCTGCAGTCATTTAAGTGCGCAACGGCGGGAGCAAGCCCCCGCCCTACATTACACGTCTACAAACTTAATGACATTGGGTTTAACCGGGGGTTTTGATTTTGTATGTATCTTGTTATTTCAGCTGCTTCATTTTGAAGGTCTTGGTATCCTTGTGGATGCGAAGGAGAACCACGGCGGCACCCAGCAGGGCGTAGAACATACCCATGCCGATTTCCATGAGCAGGCTCGGGCCGAATTCGGGATCCAAGCACAGGCTCAGCAGCATCCAAAGGCTGTCGGCATAGACGGCTCCGGGAACTTCTCCCACTGCGATCAGCCGTAAAAATTCGAATTCATAGGCACCCAGCGTACCAATGACCACCGAGAGAAGGGTTACCAGCAGGATAATGACGATCTTGCCCTTCTTCTGCTTGCCGCCCAGCAGGTCATAGCCCTTGCTTGCCAGCAGACCGATGGCGATGCCCACAATGGAGGCGTAATAGCCCATATACAGCACCGCGCCCCAAATTACCGCACCCAGCAGACCGCCCAGCAATGCGCCGATGAAGCCTGTGAGGTAGGACTGCTCCGCGGTGTTTTCCGCTTCCAGCTGTGCCTTGCGGTCCTCGTTTTGCTGCAAACGCTGTGTGCAGGCGGAATGGAGACGTACCGCCAGACCATCCACCAGCTGCCATTCGCTGCTGCTGTCGTGAGGCTGTCCGCACATGGGGCAGATATCCACACCTGTGACACCGTAGCTTTCCAGCTGGGGGAAGAACCATTCCGAGAAGGCTTCCAGCTTCTTCATGGTGCCGGGGTTGTCGTGGAATTGGATGTGGATGCCGTTGGGAGCAAGGGTCAGCTCTAAAACGCGGAATTCCTTTCTCAAATTGCGATCATCCAGCATTGCCTGCAGCTGTGCCATGCGCTGTCCGTCGGGGAAGGTACAGGAAACCTCAATGGCCTTCCAGCCGCTACCTTCGTGGAGTGTGGCGGCGTACCCGTAGTAGCTGCCATATGCCACACCGCTGTCGATGGTCATATTGTGTTTTTGCGCCAGTTTTTTCAGACCCGATCCAATCATGAGGATTCCTCCCTTATGCTTTGATTGATATTATTTTAACATATATGACATAGTTTGACAACGTTAGACATGATGAACTTTTTGTGAATAATGAAACGCCCCTCTCGGTTTGGTGTCTGAGAGGGGGGATTTGCAGATGCTTCAGCTTTTTCTGATGATCTGTTTGTAGAAGTCCACACCCATGGGCAGGGTGCCTTGGTAGATGTTTTCGTTGAGACCGTGGATGCTTTCGTATTGCTGAGGGTCGATGTACAGAGGGGCGAAGCGGATGCAGTTGTCGCAGACGTCGGAGTAATACTTGGAGTCGGTGCCCCCGGTCATCACATAGGGGCAGATGCCGATGTCGGGGTAGATTTCCTTGGCGGTCTCTTCCACCAGACGGAAGGCGTCACTGTCGAAGGTGACGATGGGGCAGGGGTTGTCCTGATAGATGATCTCGGTCTCGATGTCGTACTTGGCGGCAATGTCGCTGATGATTTTCAGACATTCGTCATTGGGCTGGTGGTGGATAAAGCGCATATTGCCCGTGACGTAGGCCTCCTGGGGCAGCACGTTCAGACCGTCGGAGCCCTTTGCGGTGGTGAAGGCAAGGGTGGTGCGGATCATGGCACCCGCCGCGGAGCTGATGGAGGGCAGCAGCTTCACTAAAAGCCCTTCAAACAGCCACAGGTTCGCCATGACGAAGCGGAGCCCGAAGTTCATATTGGGGGTCAGTCGACGGAACATTTCCCGTACGGTGGGGGTCAGCTCGCTTCGGAAGGGATAGTTCTTTTCCACATCTGCCATAAACTTGCCCAAGCGCACCAGAGGGGTGTTCTTCTTGGGGGCACTGGCGTGACCGCCGCCGCTGCGGGCGATGAACTTCACGTCCCCGTAGCCCTTTTCCACTACGCCCACCATGCCGTAGGTGCCCTTCACGCCGCCGATGGGTTCTTCGATAATCATGCCGCCCTCGTCCAGCAGCAGCGCCAGATGCACGCCCTTGTCCTTCAGATACTGTGCGGTGGCGGGAGCACCCTCGCCGCTCCATTCCTCGGTGCAGCTGCCGCCGAAGTACACGTCGCATTGGGGGACGAAGCCCTCTGCCAGCAGCTCCTCAATGGCGGTCAGCAGACAAAACAGGCTGGCCTTGGTGTCCACGGTGCCGCGGCCCCAGACTCTGCCGAGCTCGTCAATATCGCCGCTGAAGGGTGCGTACTCCCATTCGCCTCCTGCTTCCACCACGTCCTGATGGCTCATAAGCATAATGGGGGCGTGCTTGCCCGTGCCGCTCCACTTGAACAGCAGGCTGCCGTTGAATTCGTGCTTTTCGCATTTGGCGTGGATGTTGGGGAACAGCTCCTCCAGCTTGCCGTGGAAGGCATAGAACTTGCTGCGGTCGGGGTCATAGCGGGAGGAGATGGTCTCGCAGCGGATCATTTCAGCCAGCCGCTTGCCGTAGTCCTCCGCTCTGGGAGAGTCGTCCAAGGTGACCTTGGCGGTTTTGGCGGCGGTGGGTTTGATGAGCAGGGTGCGGATGACGCAGATCAGCAGCAGTGCCCCGATGGCTGCGAGAATGATAAGAAGATATTTCATGGTGATACTCCTTCAACTTATAAATCGGAAGCCGTAGGGGCGGATAGTATCCGCCCGAAAACGATCTCCCAAATGGGGGAAATGCGGGCGGATACTATCCGCCCCTACGGGAACTCAAAGTTTCCCTTTCTTGAACAGCACAAAGCCGATGGCCAATGCCAGTGCCCCGCAGGGGATCATCAGCAGACTGCTTTGGCTGATCATGGAGGGTACGAAGATGCACAGCAGGCTCACCAGTACCAGAGGCAGAATGGCGATTTGGGGGCTCTTGGCGAAGTATTTCAGCCCCAGTGCCCCAAACAGGGCGGGAACCACGTTGTTGAATGCGGGCAGCAGCACCTCACTCTGGAGGATGGGCTGCAGGGGAACCATGCAGATGACACCAACCACGATGACCAGTGTGGTGGTGATGGCGGAGGTGGCAACGGCGATGGTGGAGATGATCTCATGCTCGGGAGTGCCCGCCTCGGTGCCTGCGATGTCCTTGGCGTTCATGACGCAGGGAATACGCATATTGGTGACATTGCCTGTGATGAAGGACAGATAGCTGCCCCCAACACCCAGCATGGGGGTGTATACCAGAAATTCCACGATTGCCACGGGATAGTAGATCAGACCCACCTTGGCAAGCCCCGACAGGAAGCCGCCCCAATGGGGAGACACGCTGTTGATGCTGCCGTAAAGGAAGGGTACAGCCAGCAGCAGAGCGGTCATAACAATGAGGGTCAGCCGCCCCAGACGGTGCATGGAGTTGTTGAAGTCTTGGAAGAACCGTTCTTTTTCGTTCATGTCCGCACCTCCTTACAGCATGGGATTGATGACCACGGCGGCTGCCATGGCAATGAGCATAGCCGCAGCCAGAGAGAAGCTCTCCAGCTTTTCCATGCCCTTTTCTGCACCAGATACTCGAAGCCTGCCATGGCGATGGCTGCTACGACGGCAACCAGCAGGGGCATCAGGTCGCTGCCCTCACGGGGGATGGCCTTGCCCACATAGCTGCCGATGTAAGCCGCGCACAGACCCACGAACATGGCGGTGGTGGCGTGGGCACCGAAGCCGGGTTTGGCCTCCTCACCCTCGGCGGGCTCTGTCTTGGGCTTGGCCTGCAGCTTGTTCAGGTAGCCCTTCAGGAAGAAAATGCAGCAGATGATACCGCCCAGAATGCCAACGGTCATGACCAGAGCAATGGTGGCGAAGGCCTCGGGGGTGAGGTTTTGCACCTGCAGACCGCCCACACCAACGCTTTGGGCGGCAATTTCGGCAACGTTCAGCTCATACTGCAGTGCCCCGATGACCGACAGACGCAGCCAAGAGAAGGGAACACCCAAGGTGCCGCTCAATGCGATGACACCCAGCAGAATGCTCACGGAGGGCAGCAGGGTAAACATAGCGCTGGAGGTAATGGTTTTCTTGAGAACCTTGGGATCCATGCCGATGGCGATGCCCGCGCGGTAGCTCTTGATGAGGAACAGGGCGCACAGCAGGGTCATGAGGCCCAGAATCAGCGCAACGATGAGATAAAAGCTTCCTGCGTTGACGCTTTGCAAATAGCTTGTCATAGTGATTTCACATCCTAAGTATGTAGTGGAAACATCATAGCACGGATAGGAAGGAATTGCCATATGAAAATTCCCCCGATGGCAAGCATCGGGGGATTGGACTTATTTGATGGGATTTTTGTAGGTGCCCTTGTGGGATTTGTAGGTGGAGTCCGTCAGTATGCTTGTGAGGGCAAAGCTGCTTTCGTATTCTTCCTTGGTCACCTGTACATCGTTGCGGTAATAGGCGGTAATGGACTGCCAATATTCATCAATGCTATGGGGTCCTTTTTTGATGTTTTCAATGTTCTGCGCGTAGCCGGCATCCACATAGGGGTAACGGAATTTTTCAATTCGGTAGCTGTCTTCGGATACAAGCTCTTGTCCGTTGAATCGCTGCACCGTATAAACATCGACCTTGTTGGTTGAGGTGCCGTCGAGATAATCAAGGGTGTTCAGCACCAGGAAGTGCTCGTCGGTGTTTGCATCCCGCATAAAGGCGAGCTTGCTTCCGTCGGGGATGCCGTTCACAAAGGTATCGATGACCACGACCTCCTCGGTTTCCTTGTCAATGGTGTACAGAGCGGTGTATACGGGCATATTGCCGTTGGAACCGCCCCAACGATAATTGGAGAAGGACAGCCAAAGATCCTTGATTCCGTTGCCGTCAAAATCCCCCAGAACGGTGTAGATGCTTGCGTCATTGGCGTGGTAATCCGTTGACATATTTGTCAGCTCGTCATAGCCGCCGTTGACCAGATAGGCTGTGTAGATCTCCTTTTCGCTGCCCTTGGAGGCAAACAGGGTGATCTCCTCGGGGAAGCCCTTGACAGTGAAGGTCACAGCTCTGCCCATTTTGCCGTCACGCTCCATAGCGGCGGTGTACTTTCCGTCATACAGATAGACGTATTCGGTGCTGATGCAGACATTGATGGTGGGGTCTCCCTCCGCGGTCAGCTCCACAATATAGGATTCGGGCAGGAGCGTGCCGTCAAACAGTCTGGTGACAAAGCCTACCCGCTGCTTGCAGTTGGGGCAGCTGCCGAAGCCGAAGGTGATCTCGCCCTTGTGGACACTGTCATCAGGGCTTGCCATGGAAACATAAAAGGCATCCAGCGGAATTTCCAGCTTCAGTAAGGTGATGGTCACCAGCTCTAACTTTGTCTTTTCGGAGATATTGGCTTGGAACTTGATCTCGCCGCTGACCTCCGCAAAAAGCTCACCCTTAATGCACAAGTCGCACATATGTACGGATTTAGGATTCCCCGCAAAGTCATGCTTGGGAATTTCGGGAGTGCCGCGGACACCGCCCATCAGCTTCAGCTCCAGTACCAGCTCCAGCTTGTCGTCCAGAAAATCCGCGCCGATCTCTGCGGCTATGCCTGTTTTCAGCTCTACCCGGCCCTTGCAGTTGATGTATACGTCGTTGGTTTCTTCCTCTTCACTGTGGATGGGCTTTTCATAGGTGTTCAGATATTCGATACGTTCGGTTTTTGCCACCTTTATGGAGCCTATGAAGCCTACCTCAGCCTCCAGCTGAATGGGCAGCTTTACCTCTAATGTCAGATCCAAACCGGGGATGACAGTTGCCAGCGGAAACTCATCTACCTCCAGCTCCTCGTTGAGGCTGTGGTCGGGGGCGGAGACCTTTGCGGTGCCTGTGACATCGGCGGAAAACTCCACGGTGGATTCCATCAAGAAGTCGATGTAATCTTTGCCGAACAGTACGGCATCATAGTGGATATGTCCTCCTGTTTTGGCGGTGACAGAGCCTGTCATGCCAAGGGAAAAGTGTTCCCCGTCCAGCACACCGCCGATGGTGAGGCCGTTTTCCAAATTGGGGGTGAAGGTGATGCCGTTGCTGCCGCTACTGCTGCTGCCGCTGTGGGAGAATGTCCCGCTTTTGCTGCGCTGCATGGCTGCGGTGTCGATTTTCGTGACAATGTCAGCATCCAGATAAGTATAGAATGCACTGAGAGGCAGGTCGGGGGCGGGGGTGACGGTGCTGCCCTCTACGCTGCCGAAGGATACCAGATAGGGAGTACCCTTTGCGGATTTGACGTAGACAACGGAGCCCAAGGGGATGGTATTCAGCGCTTCCGCGTCGCTGAATACATATTTGCTCTGTTCACCGTCGAAGATTTTCTCTGCGGTGATGGGCTCGTCTTCCCAGCGGATGACGTTTTCGTTCAAAACACCGAAGTTGGTTTCGGGGTCATTGTCGAAGTTGATGACCAGATGTTCGGGGAAGTCATGGATATTCTTGGCCTCGAACTGCTCCGTCAGCTCCTTGTCGGGGGGTGTGGAGAGATCTCGCGATGCGTACAGGAAGGTCACGATCTGGCCGCGGGTGCAGGGGGCGTATGCGCCGAAGGTGTTGGGGGTCAGACCGCCGGTAATTTTGTTTTCCGCTGCCCACAGGACGGGGGTGTAAAACCAGTCGGCTTCACTGACATCGGCGAAGGGGTTGGCCGTGAGGTTAGGCTCGGGCTTGTTTGCGGCAGCCCAAAGGAAGGTGACCACCTGTCCACGGGTGCAGGGCTCGTTGGGGCCGAAGCTGTCGGGGGTGAGCCCGCTTGTAATGCCGCTTTCCACTGCCCACAGGACGGGCTTGTAGAACCAGTCGGTATCCTTTACATCGGAGAAGGGGTTGTCCGTAAGCTTGGGTTCGGGCTTGTTTGCCGCAGCCCAAAGGAAGGTGACCACCTGCCCGCGAGTGCAGATGACGTTGGGGCCGAACGCGGTATCGGACAGGCCGCTTGTGATGCCGTTTTCCACTGCCCACTGCACGGGAGCGTAAAACCAGTCGGCTTCGCTGACATCGGTGAAGCTCTTGTCCGCAGCAAAAACGGCGGGGGCGAGACTTATGAGCATGGTCAGCGCCAGAAACAGGCTGATGATGCGTCTTTTCATAAGCATTCTCCTTTGAAGACTTTGGTAATATTGTAACGGCAGAACGAATAGATGTCAATGCACGAAAAACACGGCGACAACCGGATGCCGCCGTGTGCTATGTTTTATTTGATGGGTTCGTAGTAGGTACCGTTATATTTTTCGTAGGCGGGATCGGTAGGGACGCGGTAGTCATAAGCGGGGCGGTGTTCTTCCGCTGTGACTTGTACACCGTTGACAAAAAAAGCGTCGAGGGTTCCATAGTCGATCCGATGAGGCCCCTTTAGGAGGGCTTCAATGGCTTCTTCGTAAATCGGATCCACATTGGGATAGAGATAGGTCTCCTGACGGTAGCTGTTCCCGGGGACGAGGGTTTGTCCATCCAAGCGCATTTCCGTATAGGTCGTGCTGCCGTTGGGTCTGTGCTTGAGCCATTGCTTCGTGTACAGAACAAACAGGTGCTCCTCGGTGTTGGGGTTGTACATAAAACGCAAGTCCTGATCGAAATCTGTACCGCTGTCGAACAGATAGCTTGCAATCTGCACTACTTCTTTGGTGCTTGGGTCTATGGTGTACAACCCTTGGTATTCATGCAGGTAACCCTTGGAGAACCATGCGCGATTGGTGAAGCTGATGGATAGGTCTTTGATGCCGTTTCCGTCAAAGTCCGCAAAAATTGTAACGGTTTCCGCTTTGTTGATGTTGTATTTTGTGTTCCTTCCCGTCAGCGCATCATAGCCGCCGTTTACCAGATACGAGGTGTAAATCTCCTTTTCATTGATGTTTGGCTTGGCGGGAGGAATCTCGATGGGGTCATCGGATGGGTTCTCCGCAGCGTACAGGAAGGTCACGATCTGGCCGCGGGTGCAGGGGGCGTATGCGCCGAAGGTGTTGGGGGTCAGACCTCCGGTAATTTTGTTTTCCGCTGCCCACAGGACGGGGGTGTAAAACCAGTCGGCTTCGCTGACATCGGCGAAGGGGTTGGCCGTGAGGTTAGGCTCGGGCTTGTTTGCGGCAGCCCAAAGGAAGGTGACCACCTGTCCACGGGTGCAGGGCTCGTTGGGACCGAAGCTGTCGGGGGTGAGCCCGCTTGTGATGCTGTTTTCCACCGCCCACAGCACGCTCTTGTAAAACCAGTCGGTATCCTTTACATCGGAGAAGGGGTTGTTCGTAAGCTTGGGTTCGGGCTTGTTTGCCGCAGCCCAAAGGAAGGTGACCACCTGACCGCGGGTGCAGATGACGTTGGGGCCGAACGCGGTATCGGACAGGCCGCTTGTGATGCCGTTTTCCACTGCCCACTGCACGGGAGCGTAAAACCAGTCGGCTTCGGTGACATCGGTGAAGCTCTTGTCCGCAGCAAAAACGGCGGGGGCGAGACTTATGACCATGGTCAGCGCCAGAAACAGGCTGATGATACGTCTTTTCATAAGCATTCTCCTTTGGCGTATATTCTTATCTAATATTGTAATGACAGGGAGAATGAATGTCAATCCAAGAACAACACCCCGACAAAAATCATCGGGGTGTAGTACTTTATTCACTTGCCAGAACTTCCGACACAATGAAGCGCACGTCGTCGCCACTTGTGTTTTCGCTGTATACCATGACCTTGCCTCGCAGGGTCACATGCTTTCCCGCTAAATCATCGTCGAAGCTGCCGCGGCTTTCCCGCTGGCACATGAGGATGCTGCCGTTCTTCCGCTGCTCGTAAATGCGGTCGGACAGATCGCTGCGCTCCTTGTCGGTCAGCTCCTTGGTGGGCTTGGTGTGCAGAGCATTGGCAGGGGAAGCACTCAGGTACAGATCGTGGTACACAGCGGACACATAGCCCTTGAGCTCGATGGTCTTGCCATTGAGCTGCTTGGGATAGGCCATCACATAGTCCACGGTGTAGCTGTGTTTTGTCTGCTCCCACAGCTTGGCGGGGGTGATCTCGTCGGTGGGGGTGCGGTCGTTATACAGGCCGGTTACATCATAGAATGGGATGCCGATATAAATGTCGTTGGCATCTTCGTATCCGCCGGAGGTGATGCCTACGACATTCCCCTTTTCGTCAAACAGAGCGCCGCTGCTGCCGTGGGAAATGGATGTGGTGAACAGCAGGATGAGGTTTGTGCCCTGTGTCTTATAGCTGCTGAACACCCCGGTGGATACCATGTTGTTCAGCCCAATGGGGCTGCCAATGGCGGTGAGGATTTCGCCGCGTCCAATTTCCAGACCGGGAGCGGTGGGAAGACAGGGGAGTTTGCAGTCGTAAAAGCGAAGGATGGCAATGTCCTTGTCTGCGTCATAGGCGAGGATGGAGTCCGCATCCATGACTGTACCCGATTCCGTAACGGCCTCGATGCGATAGGTCTCCCCATCGATGACATGGTAATTGGTTACGATGATGCCTTCCTCGATGGCAGCGAATCCGCTGCCGCTGCCCAAGGGGACATTATTCACGTCATATGTATAAATGGTGACCACGGAGGTGGAGGCCTTGGCGATGGCATCGGTGTCCTCGGAGAAGGGCTTGCCCGAGCGGGTCAATACAAGCAGCAACGCAAGGAAAATGACCGCGGCCGCGGCAATCGAGACTGCTAACTTGAGGGGAAGTTTCGTTGTCTTGGGGGTGGGGTTCGGCTTGGCTTGGGGGCTCTTTGACAGCGCTTTTCCGCAATAGGGACAGAAGCTGCAGGGCTCCTCCAAGTGCTTTCCGCAGTAGGGACAGTGATTCATGGAAACACTTCCTTTCGGATTTCTCGATGGTATCAGTGTATCACGATTGCACATAAGCCGCAATGGGGAGATGGAGAAGCCATGGAACGGAAACAATAAAATCCCTCGCTTTGTAACAAGCTGAGGGATTTTAGCAAAGTATATCCCAAAATCAAATTGGAGATTTGATTTTGACCATTTCTTTTCATTCTTCTCTTTGATTTTTTCTCTTACAAAATCTATCCTTGGAAAAGGAGGGATTTTGTTACGCCTGTTTGCCGCCTGCGTTTTTCTTGCGCTTTAGGGCTAAGTGGTCAGCGATCATGGCGATGCATTCGCTATTGGTGGGCTTGCCTTTGATGCCGCTGACGGTGTAGCCGAAGTATTTCTGCAAGGTGTCCACGTCCCCTCTGTCCCATGCCACCTCAATGGCATGACGAATGGCTCGTTCCACTCTGGACGAGGTAGTGGCGTACTTCTTGGCAACGGCGGGGTACAAAATCTTGGTGACACCGTTGATCATTTCGGGATCCTCTACGGTCATAATAATGGCCTCACGGAGATACTTGTAGCCCTTGATGTGGGCGGGGACACCGATCTCATGGATGATGTCGGTGACCATGGCTTCGAGAGACGGGGCGGAAATGATGCTGCCTTTGAGGCTGCTTTTGGGGCGGCAGATCTGACGGGCGATATCCAGTACCGTGGGCATATCGCAGGGCTTGGCCACGAAGTAGGTGGCGCCCAGTGCGGAGCATTCCGCGGCTACGGTGCTGTTTACGAATGCGGTGACCACGATGACTGCGGGACTCACCCCTGTTTCGGGGAGCCTGCGCAGTACCTCTGTGCCGGGCAGGGCTGCAAGCATGAGCTCGGTAAGTACGATGTCGGGTTTGCGCTTGGCGATCATGTCCAGGGCTTCCAGACCATTGCCTGTGTCGCCCACAACCTCCATGTCGCTCTGGTTGTGGATCATATCGGTAAGCAGCATTCTGTATTCGGGATCGGGATCTGCTATCAGTACTCGCATCTTGGGTTCCATTGTAAAACTAATCCTCCAAAAACTTTTCTTTCCGGCGAGCATCTCTCTTTTTTCATGGGTCTTGTTGTCTCACTGACATCATCTTATACACTAATTTGTAACTTTGCAAGCATAAAATTGCGTTTTTCCCCGACTTTTCATCGACTTTGCTCGACATTCTCTCGGATTATGTTCGAAATGCTGACAGCGTATTTTCCCCTTCGACGGCGGTTTCGACAGGTCGTCATGTTTCGAGTTTGTCACCGTTTGTCACCAAATTGCAAGAAAATTCCCGTTCCGACAGAGGCTGTCGAATGGGGGGCGTGGCAAAAAAATCCCCAAACCGCGTTTGGTTCGGGGATTTTGGGGGAACAGAGGGGGATAGTCCGTCTTTCGGTATTCTGTTGTAATGCGTGAAAAGATACTTTTTGTAATGATTTGGGGCTGCGTTTTATGAGCGTGTGCTGTAAAGAAAGGCATTGCCGCCGATGCGTTCCGGAGACATGATCCCATCAAGATCGTTGGCACTGTCATTCATAAAAACAACGCCGTACTCGTCATCCACGCTTCCCGCTGTGACAAAATACAGGTTGCCAAACTCTTTCCGTATGGTAACAAGGGGGATGCTGCGGTCATAAAAATCAAAGCACATTCGCTGTGCTTACCGAAACAGCTCCGATAAAATGGCGACTCCGCTCATCAATGCAAACAGAACAAAGAAAATTATCAATTTCTTTGATACGAAAGCGGTCTTTTTCATGTTTGCCATCTGTGCGTTTCGGTGAACGAATATGCTGATGGGGAGAAACCAGAATACCACCAATGCAAGGGTGATGAGAAAACTCACATGCAAAGGGCTTATGTGTGTTATGGTTTCATAATTGCGCATGACATCCATGATGGAGACTACAAGTAAAACCATATAGGAGAGGATGCCTGCCAAGCTGCCCAATATGACCTTTCCCTCGTGATCCATAATATCCCTCCCTAAAATAAGGCTATTTTCTATGTCAAGTATACCATTTGCCCACAAGGCTGTACAGCGGAGGAGGGTAAACATTTTGTAAATTCCATAAAACGAAACACCCACTCGATTGCTCGTCGCGTGGGTGTGTATGTTATTGCGCGAAAAGGCCCCCTTGCCTAAAGGGAGGCTTAATTACTGTGTAATCACCTTGCGGATTTGCGTCAAAATTGTTTCAACCTCGGGGATGAATTCACGGGAGGACATACGCAGTACGCCGCTGCGGAGAGCGGACAGCTGAATCAGGCCGTCGGAGGTGACCACGCGGACACGGTAGTTTCTGCCGATGGAGTTTGCCAGCTTTTCGATGTACATATCCCCGGTTTCATTCTCTTGGGTGTACACAACGTTCAAATCATGGTAGTTCTCGCGGGCACCCTTGCTGCCTTTCACACGGTAGCCGTCAAAAACCACTACCAGCTCGCAGCCGCGGAAGGCGCGGTAATTGGCCAGTCGGTCCAACAGCTGCTGTCGGGCGTTGTCCAAGTCCACAGCGGCCAGTTCTGCCAGCTCTTCCCATGCGAAAATCAGATTATACCCGTCCACGATGATGTAGTCCTTCTTGGCAATGGGCTCCTTCTGCATGCGCTCGGCGGTCATGGCCTGCTTGGCACTGCCGTATTGGGGCCGCTTGATGTCCCCGAATTCACGGCGCATGATGGCCTCCAGCTCCTTTTCGTCAATGTCCAGATTCCGATGGCGCACCACAGGACGAGGCGGCTCGTCATCGGCTGCCTTGGGCTTTTCCAAGGTGCTGCTCAGGTGCATATATTCGGGTACCTCGTTCCACTTCACTGTGAAGCCCGCACCGTGAGCGCAGAAGACCGAGTGAGGGGTGTTGTCCACGTCCTGTTCCGCATCATAACCGATTTCGGTTACGATCGCTTCCGCATTGCTGCATGGTGCATAGCCCGCAGGGGCGCAGGAGAGCTTCCCTGTGCCGTGGGTATAGGCTGCCAACTCCGTGTGGTAGCCGTTCATGGCGGATACGGGAGCGGTGCCTGTGAGGGTCACGGTCTCGCCGTAGTCATCGGGCGTCTCAAATGTGCCGTTCATGGCACGGATATCGTTGATGGCACGGCCCATGGCTTCCGTGGGCACTGTAAGACGGAAGCTGTACATGGGCTCCAGCAGCACGCTTTCCGCCTGCATGAGCCCCTGCCGCACACCGCGATAGGTGGCCTGTCGGAAGTCGCCGCCTTCGGTATGCTTGGCATGGGCACGGCCTGCGGTAAGGGTAATGCGGATGTCTGTGATGGGGGAGCCTGTGAGCACGCCGAGGTGCTGTTTTTCTCCCAAGTGAGTCAAAATCAGCCGCTGCCAGTTGCGGTCCAGCAGATCCTCGCTGCAATTGGAGGTAAACTCCAAGCCGCTTCCGTTGGGCAGAGGCTCCAGGAGGAAGTGGGCCTCCGCATAGTGCCGCAGGGGCTCAAAGTGCCCCACGCCCTCTACGGTGTTGGCGATGGTTTCCTTATACATAATGCGGCCTGTGTCCATGTCCACGTCCACGTTGAACCGCTCTTTGATGAGACTTTTGAGAATTTCGATTTGCACCTCACCCATGAGCCGTGCCTGGAGCTGCTGCAGCCGCTCGTGCCAGACGATGTGCAGCTGGGGGTCTTCCTCCTCTAACTGGCGAAGCTTGGGCAGCATGACCATGGGATCGGTACCCTTGGGCAGCACGATGCGGTAGGACAGAACGGGCTCCAGCAGGGGCGCGGAGGCATCCGCATCGGCACCTAAGCCCTGACCGGGATAGGTCTTTGTAAGGCCCGCTACGGCGCAGACCTCCCCTTGGACGACCTGCTCGGGAGTGTCGAACTTGGTGCCCGAATACAGGCGGAGACCCTTGATTTTCTCGGTGTATTCTTCGCCGTTCTGGTCGGTGTATTTCAGCTCGTCACGGGCCTTCAAGGTGCCCCCTGTAACTTTTAGGTAGGTCAGGCGGTTCCCCTGTGCGTCACGGGCGATTTTGAATACCCGTGCCCCGAAGACCTTGCGGGGAGTGGAAGGCAGGGTGTACCGTTCCAGCAGCGCCAGAAATTCCTCCACACCCTGTAATTTTAGGGCGGAGCCGAACAGGCAGGGGAACAGCCTGCGGCCGTGGATCATATCCGCGATGCGGCTGTCGGCGACGGTGTCCGTTTCCATATATTCTTCCAGTGCGGCTTCGTCACACATGGCGATGTCTTCATACAGTGCGGGGCGCATGGTGAAGTCTACGCAGCTATCGGACAGGCTGCGCTTCAGGTCGTGGAGCACCCGCTGCTTGTCCGCACCGTCCAAGTCCATTTTGTTGACGAAGATGAAGGTGGGCACATGATAGCGCTGCAGCAGCCGCCAGACGGTTTCCGTATGGGCCTGTACTCCGTCGGTGCCGCTGACCACCAGAATGGCGCAGTCCAGCACATGGAGCACACGCTCCATTTCCGCGGAGAAA
Source organism: Oscillospiraceae bacterium (assembly GCA_017415945.1). The sequence continues at coordinate 10,157 of JAFQDR010000162.1, read as the reverse complement.
TCCGCGTGGCCGGGGGTGTCCAGCAGCGTCACGTCCATGGTGTCGGTGGAAAACCGTGCCTGCTTAGAGAAGATGGTGATGCCTCGGCGGCGTTCCAGCTCATGGGTGTCCAGATATGCGTCACGGTGGTCTACACGGCCCAGCTTGCGAATGGCTCCCGACAGGTACAGCAAAGCCTCGGATAATGTGGTTTTTCCGGAGTCAACGTGGGCGGTGATGCCCACAACGAGTTTTTTCATAAAGGTGTCCTTTCGGATTATTTTACAGAGAAGAGTGAAGAGAGAAAAAAGAACAGTGAAGAGAAATGGTTCCCACCAATTCTCTGAATTGGTGGGAAATTTAAATAACAAATCAAATTTGAAAAATTGGATTTGACAACTTCTTTTCACTCTTCACTTTTCACTATTCTCTCCTAACATGAAATGTTAGGCTAAATCGCCGCTTTCGTACAAGATGGCAGTCAAAGGGATCAGAGGTGCGGTCTCACAGCGGAGGATACGGGGGCCCATGGCGCACACGGCGAAGCCCATGCTGCGGGCAAGCTCCGCTTCCTCGGCGGTGAAGCCACCCTCGGGGCCTGTGATGACAGCGGCGGTTTGGCAGGGCAGGGCGGCGCGGATGGCCTCCTGCATGGAAATGCGGTCACCTGTTTCGTACATGAACAGCTTCAGCCCACATTCCGATGCCTCGTCCAGCATCTGCTTGAAGCTGTCAATATAGCGGACGGTGGGAATGATGCCGCGGCCCGACTGCTTGGCGGCCTCCTCGGCAATGCGCTGCCAGCGTTCCACCTTCTTGTCCGCACCCTTCTTGGGGTCAAGGCGCACTACGCAGCGGTCGCAGTTGAAGAATACGATCTCCGTGGCCCCCAGTTCCGTGCACTTCTGGGCAACGTAGTCCACACGGTCACCCTTGGCCAGACCTGCGTACACCCGTGCCTTCACTGCCGCCTCGCTTTTGGAGGGGACGGCTTCGATTACATCCGCGTATGCGATCTTGCCATCGGAGCCTGTGAGCACGCAGTGGAGATCGGTGCCCTTTCCGTTGCAGACGGTGAGGGCTTCGCCGTTTCGCATCCGCAGCACCTTGATGTGCTCGGCGTCACGGCCTGTGATGACGATGGACTTGGCTTCTATATCAATATGTTCCATAAAAAATCTTGGCATGAGATATACCTCCGTTTAAAATAAAAATGTGGCTTCCCCTTTTAGGGGGAGCTGTCGAGCGCAGCGAGACTGAGGAGGTCTGCGGTGATATGTTTGTTGGTGTCTGCATTTCGGCGAATCCGAATTTATTTCATAATGTGTGCTTCGCAAATTGAATATCGACCTCTTCCACCGCAAGCGGTCCCCCTTCCCCTATCCAGGGGAAGGTACACTCTGAATTGCAGTCATCATTATACCGTGTTTTGCACCAAGTTGCAATGCTGTCATAGGATGGTAAAGGGGGATGCATATGACACAAGAGGATTTGGAAGTGCTGGCGGGCTTCGGTGCCGTATGGGAGCGGGTCAGCGGACAGCACATAGAAACTGAGGCCGTATCCAAGCTTTCTTGGGAGGAGCTGCTGTGTGCGCTGCATGACTATTGGGTGGGCTGCAGGGAACTGGCCAATTGTGCCGCGGGTACCCATCGCAGGCGGCTTCTGGCGCTTGCGGGAGAGGCAAAGACCCTGTTTCAATCCATGCAAACGGAGTATTTTTTGGATACGGGAGATATCTTTGTTTCGGTAAATGAGAAAAGTTTTGCAAGTTACACAGCATACAACTTGCGAAAACTCTATAAAAATGCCGTTAATCTTGCAGAGCTCCTGCAAAAGGCGGAGGAGGCGGGATGTTTGCCTGTGGGAGATGCAGGAAGCACCGCTGCCCGCCACAAGGCACAATTGAAAAAGCTGCTGGGAGAATGCCTGCAATAAAAGAAAAGAACCGCCGCATACTCGGTGCGGCGGTTTTCTTTATGCTTGGAGCAGGTTTTTTAGGGTGTTTACGGTTTCCGAAATGAGGTTGGAAACGGACATGGACTGGGTGCCTACCACGATATTATTGCACAGATTTAGGGGCAAAAGCAGCTTCGTGGCTTCACTTTGCCCGATGGCAGCGGCCATTGCGGGGGTGATTTCTCCCAAAAGACCGTCTGCAACCAGCAATCCAAGGGGCCCGATGATGATATTGACCTGCCTGCAGGCCACAATTACGGGGTTTTCCCCGGTTGCACCCTCGTCCGCCCCTGCCTTCAGCATGGCGGCGGTGGCCATGGAGTTGGTGCCGATGGCTCTGACGGTGCAGGCCAAGCCTTCTTTTTTGATGGCATTGACGATCATCTGCCCGATCCTGCCGCCCTGCCCGTCGATGACTGCGATTTTCATAGCATCTCTCCCGAAATTGGTTTGCTTCATTATAACCTGTCTGCCGCAAATGCGCAAGTGGGGAACAGATGTTCTTCACTTGAGTTGCACAATAAGCACGAAAACCAAGGGGGTGATTTTGTCGGATGTGTAAAATGCGAAAAATCTGACTTTTTCAGGAATGAAAAATGCAGTTTATTTTTTTAAAAATTGCAAAAAAAGACTTGCTTTTTCGCATTAAAGCGATTATACTTGCAACATACTCATTAAGAGACACCGAAATCATTCCCATAGGAGGAAACAGTTATGAAGAAGATGAAGAAGATTCTGGCTGCAGCTCTGTGTCTGGCTCTGGCTCTGACCCTGTGTGCCTGCGGCGGCAGCGGCAGCACCAACCTGATGTTCGGTACCGGCGGCGAAACCGGCACCTACTACGCATACGGCGGCGTTCTGGCCCAGTACGTTTCCGGTAAGACCGACGTTTCCGTTACCGCAGTTACTTCCGGCGGCTCCAAGGCCAACATTGAAGATATCGCAGCGGAAGCAAATCAGCTGGGCTTTGTTCAGTCCGACGTTATGAGCTATGCTTACTCCGGCACCAACCTGTTTGAAGAGCCCGTGGAAGGCTTCTCCACCGTTGCTGCTATGTACATGGAACAGGTTCAGATCATCACCCTGAACCCCGATATTAAGTCCGTTGCGGATCTGGAAGGCAAGATCGTTTCCATCGGCGCTCTGGGCTCCGGCGTTTACTTCAACGCAATCGATATTCTGGGTGTTTACGGCCTGTCCGAATCCGACATCGAACCCGTTTACCAGTCCTTCGGCGACTCCGTTGAATCCCTGCAGGACGGCAAGATCGACGCTGCTTTCATCGTAGCGGGTGCTCCCACCAACGCTGTCACCTCTCTGGCTACCACCAATGACGTATATCTGGTCAGCCTGGACGCAGCACACATTGCAGACCTGATCGAAGTTTCTCCCTACTACGCAGAAGCTACCATCGCTGCTGACGTTTACGGCACTCCCGAAGACGCAAAGACCGTTGCCATCGCAGCAGTTATCATCGCAGCTGACACCGTTTCCGAAGATGCGATCTACGATATGACCTCTACCATCTTCGAAAATCTGGGTGAGATCTCCGTACAGCACGCAAAGGGCTATGAAGCATCTCTGGAATTCGCTTCCTCCATCACCGACGTGCCCTACCACCCCGGCGCTGCCAAGTACTTTGCAGAAAAGGGCTTTGACGTTCCCGTCAAGTAATCTATAGCATCACGCAAAGTAAACACTGCTGAAACAACTGACTACGGCACCCTCAAAACAGGTGCCGTAGTCCTTAGCATTTATAGGACTGTAAATTTTTCTGAACATTCAATAGCAAAAGGAGGGTCTTCAATGTTCTTACGCAAAAAGGATGAAGACAAAACCACTGTGAATACCATTGCCGCAGACTTCGATGATGCCGACCGTGACGTGGCGGCGGATGTTGACGCAATGATGAAGAAGTTTGACCGCGAGTCCAATACCCGTATCTGGGAGGGCTGGCAGAAGTGGGCGGTTATGACTGTTTCCGCTGTGTTCGCGGCATACTGCATCTGGTCGACTCTGTTCTCCGTTGCGGGCATTGAAGAACGTCTGACTGCCTTTTTGGGCTGTATCATTGTTCTGGGTTACCTGAACTACCCCCGCAGCAAGAAGCACGTGCGGGTGAACGCTCTGCCTTGGTATGATATCCTGCTGATGGTGGCAGGCGCGGGGGCCTTCTTCTACTACTGCGTGGAATACAAGAATCTGGTCATGGTGCTCACCAGTGCCTCCAAGATGACATTCTGGTTCACCGCTGTTGGTGTGGTGGGCATCGTGAGCTTGATGGAGCTGTGCCGCCGCTGTGTGGGTCTGCCCATTTTGTGCGTGGTGGGTGCCCTGCTGGTGTACACCTTCTCCATCGGTCTGCCCATTGAACGTGTCATCTATACCCTGTTCTACGGTACCAGCGGCGTGATGGGCACCCCCATCAATGTCTGCGCGAAGTTCATCGTGGTGTTTACCATTTTCGGCGCGTTTCTGGAGCGCACAGGCATTTCCAACTTCTTTATCAATCTGGCAAACTGCCTGGCAGGTGCCTCCAGCGGCGGTCCCGCAAAGGTTGCGGTCATTTCCTCCGCGCTGTGCGGCATGGTCAGTGGTTCCTCCGTTGGCAATACCGTAACCACAGGCTCCGTTACCATCCCCATGATGAAGAAAACCGGCTACAAGCCCGAGTTCGCTGCTGCGGTGGAAGCCTCCGCTTCCACAGGCGGTCAGATCATGCCTCCCATTATGGGTGCGGCTGCCTTCTTGATGGCAGAGTACATGGGCATCACCTATGCACAGGTTGCCCTCATGGCAATTTTGCCTGCGTTCCTGTACTTTGGCGGCATTTTCATGTCCGTGCATCTGGAAGCAAAGCGTTTGGGGCTGAAGGGCATCCCCAGAGAGGAGCTGCCCAAGTTCGGTCAGCTCATTAAGAAGATTTATCTGCTGGCTCCTCTGGTGCTGCTGGTATGGCTGGTATCTACCAACACCCGCACCATGCAGACCTCGGCATCTCTGGCCATCGTGGCGACTATCCTTGTGAGCCTGTTTGATAAGGAAAACCGTATTACTCCCAAGAAGTTCTTTGAAGCCATGGAAGCCGGCGGCCGCGGTGTCATCACCGTTGCGGTTGCCTGTGCAATGGCAGGTATTATCGCAGGCTGCATTACCGTAACGGGTTTGGCATCCAAACTCATTACCGCCGTGGTTGCCATCAGCGGTGACAATCTGTTTATTGCTCTGTTCCTGACCATGATCTGCTGTATCGTTCTGGGTATGGGCGTGCCTACCACCGCAAACTACTGCATCATGGCTACCACCTGCGCCCCCATCCTGATCACCTTGGGTGTTGATAAGATCCCCGCACACTTCTTCGTGTTCTACTTCGGCATCGTTGCGGATATTACCCCTCCCGTTGCACTGGCGGCCTACGCAGGTGCGGCTATCGCGAAATCCAACCCCATGAAAACAGGTATTACGGCAACCAAACTGGCCATTGCGGCCTTTATCGTGCCTTATATCTTTGCCATGAATCCCGCTATGCTGTTTATTGATGCTACCGTGCTGGATGTCATTCAGATCACGCTGTCCTCCTGCATGGGTATGCTGGGTGTGTGTATGGGACTGATGGGCTATTTCGCCTCCAATCTGAATATGCCTATGCGTCTGCCGGCCATCTTCGGCGGCTTGCTGATGATCATTCCCGGCACCTTGACCGACGTGATCGGTCTGGGTATCGTAGCTGTGATCATCGTGATCAGCTTCTTCATGGGAAGAAAGCAGAAATACGCCGCGGCATAAGACAATTGATATAACAAAAAGCTGTCTCACCGAGTGAGGCAGCTTTTTTATACGATGAGACAGGCGGCACTTTTGCGAAGATGAACGACAATACTTGCAGCGTAGGGTGTCTGCTTGCTGCCGCCGCATTTCATTACATTGGGAATTGAATCGGTGCGGGAGGTTGCGAGGAATCCCCCCGTCTCGCCATTCGGCGAGCCACCCCCCTTTAGGCAAGGGGGGCATGCGTTCCTACGGTATGGTGATTATAACACCGCAGTCAGTACCATGATGGGGAGATTGGTGGCGTAAATGCTGTCGAAGTCCTCTAAGGGCAGGGGGCTGACACCCTTTCCCGCTTCGATGGTATAGCCGGGGCGGTTGTAGCTCTGGATGAACCAATCCTTATATCCCGCCGCTGCGGATTCCGGTGGGGTGGGCTCCACGTCATACCCCGATGCCGCGGCCAGCCGCCATGCAATGGGCATACTGTCGGGCGGGTCAAAGTCCATAAATTGAGGGTAAATGACCTGACCTTGGGTGTGGTACGCCAGAATCCTATCGGGACTGCACAGCTCCGTCAGCCGCACCATGGCGCGGGCCTCCGGCTGGGTCAGGGGCTCGGTGCCCACATAGTCCCGTGGGGCGGGGTGGGTGTAGCCTTGGGCGAACTTAATGTCCCGTGCCCGCTCCCATGCGGCGGGGTACTGGAGGTTCAGATCCACACCCTGCACATTGGCCTTCCAGCCTTCGGGGAAGGGAATGGCGGGAAACTCCGCGCCTATGGCCCGCACGCGGTTGTATGTAGGGCCGCTGTCCAGATAGCTTGTGGCAATGTCCATGCCGTCGGGGTTCACGCAGGGGACAAGGATGAATTTTGTGTTTTGCAGCAGCTCCCGTGCATCTCGGTCGTATATGGCAGTCTCCCGCACTGCCGCGGCTGCCAGCTCCTCGGCGAACTTGAGCAAAAGGGGCGCGGTGATCCATTCGTTGCCGTGGTGGGTACCGCTGTACAGCACCGCACGTCTGCCGCTGCCCATGGTCATGGCATACAGGGGCTTGCCCATGACGCTTCGTCCGATGACCCGGCGGCGGAGAAAGGGATAGCGGGCATCCAAGCCCTCGGTCACGCAGTCCAGCACATCGCTGCTCCATGGGATGCCCGTTGGCACAACGGGGAAGGCCAAAGGCACCGTCAGCAGATCTCCCACACGCAGATGTACGGCGTTGGTGATGTGGTTCGCTGCCTCCAAGCTCCGCAGAGAGGTGTGGTATTTGCGGGCAATGGCGTAGAGGGTGTCCCCGCGGCCGACCCGATGGGTCACATAGCCCGTGTAATAGGGGCGCAGTGCCTGATGGGTACGCCGCCCCACCCGCCCGTCGGGGTGGATGCCCGCCTGCTTCTGATACCGCCGCACCGCCTCTGCGGTGTCATGGTCATAGATTCCGTCTGCTGCCACGGGTCCCACCCCCGCACGGTTCAGTGCCAGCTGCAAAAAAGCCACCCGAGGGCCCCTGCAGCCATATTCCAAGAGTTTCATGCATACGCCTCCATTATAGTCAGTCTGATACAGTGTATGCTGAATTGGGTGATGAAATGAGGACAAACGCAGTTTGCTCCCACTTGTAAAAATTCCGCAAATTTTATATAATGGTAAAAAATTTGTTGGAGGAAACAGTATGGCCAGAGTATCCACGAAAGAGAATAAGAATATGTACCATCAAGCACGAGAGAATATGGGCCTGACCCGTGACAAAGCAAGCGAGCTGCTGGAATGGATCTCTGCCGACCGCATTGAAAAAATCGAGAATGAGCGCAGTATGCCCAATCCCGATGAGGTGCTGACCATGGCGGAAAAGTACAAGCGGCCCAGCCTGTGCAATCATTACTGCTCCAACCAGTGTCCCATTGGGCAGCAGTATGTGCCCGAGGTCAAGATCAAGGACCTGTCCCAGATCGTTTTGGAAATGCTGGCATCTTTGAACTCCATGAACAAGCGAAAGGAACGGCTCATTGAGATCACAGCCGATGGTGTCATCGACAATGAGGAGCTGGAGGATTTCATTTTCATTCAGGAGGAACTGGAGCGTATTTCCATTACCGTGGAGACCCTGCAGCTGTGGGCAGAGCGTATGCTGGCCACAGGTGCCATCGATGCGGAAAAATACAACGCTCGGAAAAAGAAATAAATACAATATTAGCCTTCCTTGCCTAAAGGGCAATGTCAATCAGTTAAGCGTGCGGTTAATGCGCATGTCCGTCGGGGCGGCTATTAGCCGCCCGCATTGGTAGCCTTTGTTGGATTATTTTCGGGCGGATACTGTCCGCCCCTACGACGGATTTCCTTATCTTAATGACATTGGCCTAAAGGGAGGCTTTTTTATTTTAAAAAATTCAGCCAACACTGTGAAGATGTGTCACCTTTAATTTTGCGCCTTCCACACATACTGAAATTGCTCGGGCAATGAGCAATGCTTGATGAGAGGGAGGGAAAATTTTGAAAAAACAAATACGAATGGCAGCGGTGACGGCGGTGACAGCTGTGTGGCTTGGGGCGGCGGTGCCTGTATCCGCACTGGCGGCACAGCTGATCCCCGTGGGCTGCGCCGTGGGCATCGAGGTGGATGTGGACGGTGTACTGGTGGAGCAGCTCCGCTCGGTGGAGACATTGGAGGGCACAGCGGAGCCGGCCAAGGCCGCGGGGCTGAAGGAAGGGGACATCATCCTCAAGGTGAACGGGGAGGATGTGGACGACTTGGAAGAATTTGCCGAAAAACTGCGGGAGCATGAGGGACAGACCTTGACTCTGACAGTTATGCGGGAGGCAAAGACCTTCACCTGTGAGCTTTCACCTGTGCAGGACAAAAACGGAGAATTCCGCTTGGGCTTGTGGCTGCGGGACAAGGTGGCGGGCATCGGTACTGTCACTTATTATGACCCGAAAAGCGGAGAATATGGGGCACTGGGCCACGGTATCAACGACCCCGAAAGCGGTACCCTGATTCCCATTACCAAGGGCAAGACCTTTGATGCCTCCGTGGTGGATGTGGTGCAGGGGAAAAGCGGCGACCCCGGTGAGCTGACGGGCAGCTTTGACTCCGGTGCGGTGTTCGGCACTGTGGCGGGGAATACGGTGTACGGTATCTTCGGCAGCTGCGGCGGGGTAAGCGGCGATGTGATGGAGACTGCGGCTCAAGGAGAAGCCAAGGTGGGGGAAGCCCGAATCCTGTCCACCGTGGACGGCAGCGAGCCGAAGCTGTATGACATCCGCATCGATAAGATCCGCCGCAGCGGCGGTGAGGAGCGGTATCAGCTGACCGTCACAGACCCCGAGCTGCTGAACATCACAGGAGGCGTGGTATGCGGTATGAGCGGCAGTCCGATTATTCAGGATGGAAAGTTAGTGGGTGCAGTTACTCACGTTTTAGTAAATGATCCGACACGGGGTTATGGCATATTCATTGAAAATATGTTAGAGGCAGCAGAGTGAATCATTTGGCAGGAGAAGAAATTCTCCTGTCTTTTTTCGCTTTTATGTGCTGAAATAAGGAAAAATTAACTCAACTTATACTAAACTAACGGTAGAGCGCACTAAACTTCAGGTCGGTTGAGTATTTTTATGGTGCACGGTATAGTAAAACCATGAAATCCAACCAACGAAAGGAAATATAAATTATGAAAAAGACACTTGGAACAATGATTGCAGAACTTAGAAAGCAGCATGGTATGACCCAGCTGGAACTGGCTGAAAAAATGGGCGTTACAGATAAGGCTGTATCCAAATGGGAGAGAGATCTGTCATGCCCGGATATCAACTCCCTTCCGAACCTAGCGGAGATTCTTGGAGTATCCGTTGAGGAACTGATGCAGATTAAAAAGGAAGCGGAAGCACCTGTAAGTAAGGTGTCTCAAATCATGGAAATTGCACCAAAAGCGATTGCAATGGCAATGGGTATTGCGGTAACTGTTTTGGCCGTTCTTGATGAATTACCTGTAAATTCCGGCATGATTATGTTGGGGATTGGTCTTGCTTGCGTAGGTATTTCTTTGATGAGCGATAAAAGGTAATCTACATAAACAGCCATGCTGAAGTGCATGGCTGTTTAGCGCCTAAAAACTGTTGTCCCTAATGACAATCACTCGTGAGCGGCAGCCCGATTATTCAGGATGGGAAACTGATTGGAGCTGTGACCCATGTACTGGAGAACGATCCTACCCGGGGTTATGGGATTTTCATTGAGAATATGCTGGATGCGGCGGGATAAAAGTTCTGACAGGGGTCTATTTGCCCCTGTCTTTTTTTGCAAAGTGTGCTATAATCAATGAAGCAATTTTGATAAGGAAGGGGACGCATTTTCATGCAGAAATCTGAAAGTTTTCCATTAAGCGCACTTTTATCATTCTCAGGTGGACTGCAGGATGCGTATACATATAATGTCCGAGGAAAGGTATT
>JAFQDR010000161.1 GCA_017415945.1 Oscillospiraceae bacterium | reverse complement strand
TGTCGCTGACGGCCTGCGGTACACCAACGGAGCAGACAGATGATGGGAAGCTCACCATCGTCACCACCATCTTCCCCGAATATGACTGGCTGCGCAATCTCACCGCAGGCAGCGACGGGGTAGAGGTGCAGCTGCTCATTGACAAGGGTGTGGATCTCCACAGCTATCAGCCCAACGTGAATGATATCGTCACTGTCTCCGACTGTGACGTGTTTGTGTACAGCGGCGGTGCAAGCGATGTGTGGGTAGAGGATGTCATCGAGACTGCCATGAACCCCGATTTGATTGCTGTTGATTTGATGGAGCTTTTGGAGAAGCATCGTGACCTGTGTGAAATCGAGCATGATCACGACCATGAGGACGACCACGACCATGAACACAACGGGGACGAGCATATTTGGCTGAGCCTTGTAAATGCCGCCCATCTCTGCGGTGAGCTGACGGAGCTGCTGTGCGAGGTGGATGGGGACAATGCCGCGCTGTATCAAAGCAATCTCGACCGATATATGGGGGCCATCGATGGTCTGGATACCCAGTACCGACTGGCCTTGTCCGAGACCAACCACGAAACCATTTTGTTTGCCGATCGTTTCCCCTTTGCTTACCTCATGGAGGACTATGACCTGCACTACCATGGGGCATATGAGGGCTGCAGTGCGGAAACGGAGGTCAGCTTTGATACATTTGCGGAGCTGTCGGATACCCTGCGGGCTCTGCATCTGCCCTGCGTGGTGGTCATTGACGACAGCGACCACCGTATTGCGGATACAGTCATTGCCGCAAGCGGAGCGGAGCATTGCGAGATCCTTACGCTGCAAACCATGCAGGCAGTGAGTCGCCGAGACATCAAGGACGGCATCACCTATCTGGGTATTATGGACGAAAATCTGTCCGTTTTTGAACGGGCATTGAACGGAGGTGCGTAATATGGCACAAATCACCTGTGAAAATCTGAAGCTGGGATATGATGGGAAAGAGATCCTCAAGGGGCTGAACTTTACCGTCAACAGCGGGGATTACCTGTGCATCGTGGGGGAGAACGGCAGCGGCAAGACTACCCTCATGAAGACCCTGCTGGGGCTGCACACACCTATGGAAGGCAGCATCATCTTCGGGGACGGGCTCAAGCGTACGGAGATCGGGTATCTTCCCCAGCAGACCGTGGTGCAGCGAGACTTCCCCGCCTCTGTGGAGGAGATCGTCCGCAGCGGCTGTCAGGGCAGATGCGGTTTGCGGCCCTTCTATAATCGGGAGGAAAAGCAGCTGGCACTGGAGAATATCGAAAAAATGGGGCTGAAGGGTTTGGAAAAGCGCTGCTACCGTGAACTCAGCGGCGGTCAGCAGCAGCGTGTTCTGCTGGCTCGTGCCCTGTGCGCTACCCAAAAGCTCCTGCTGCTGGACGAGCCCGTGACGGGGCTGGATCCCCATGTGACCACGGAGCTGTACGGTCAAATCTACCATCTGAACAAGATGGACGGCATTACCATCATTATGATCTCCCATGACGTGGCGGCGGCTTTGCAGTATGCCAGCCACATCCTTCACATCGGCAAGCGTATGTTCTTCGGTACCCGTGAGGAGTTTTTGCGCAGCGAGGTTGGGAAGTATTTTGCCCTCATGCACGGAGGTGGGAAGCTATGATGTACACCCTGTCTCAATACTTGCAGTTCCCCTTTGTGCGCTACGCCATTATCGTCGGCGTACTCATTGCCCTGTGCAGCTCTCTGCTGGGGGTGACTCTGGTGCTGAAACGATTCAGCTTCATTGGGGACGGTCTGAGTCATGTGGCCTTCGGTGCCATTGCCATTGCCTCCGCTTTGAATCTGACCAACGAGACACCCTTTGTCATGGTGGTCACGGTGCTCAGCGCGGTGCTCCTGCTCCGCACGGGGCAGAACGCCAAAATCAAGGGGGATGCCTCCATTGCCATGCTGTCCGTTGGCTCTCTGGCCATCGGCTATCTGCTGATGAATCTGTTTTCCACATCCACCAACCTGTCGGGGGATGTGTGCAGCACCCTGTTTGGCTCCACCTCCATTCTGACGCTGACCAAGGGGGAAGTGTGGCTGTGCGGAATAATGAGCCTTGTGGTGGTGGCAGTGTTCCTGCTGTTTTATAACAAGATTTTTGCCGTGACCTTTGACGAGGGCTTTGCCAAGTCCGCGGGGACGGCGGTAAATACCTACAATCTGCTGATCGCAGTGGTCATTGCGGTGATCATTGTGCTGGCTATGAATCTGGTGGGCTCCCTGCTCATTTCCGCACTGGTGGTGTTCCCTGCACTGTCTGCCATGCGTGTGTTCAAAAGCTTCCGCTCCGTCACCGTTTGTGCGGCGGTGCTGGGCGTGGGATGCGCACTGATCGGGCTGCTGGCTGCCATTGTGGCAGGTACTCCCGTTGGCAGTACCATCGTTGCGGTGGACATTCTGGCGTTTGGCGTGTGCAGCGTGATCGGCAACGTAATGAAATGATTGTTAAGGCCCTCCGACCATAAGGAGGGCTGTCAGCGAAGCTGACTGGGTGGTCGAAATGAATGTCATTGCTTCGGTAATATACTTTATAAAATCGACCACCCCGCCCCTTGCGGGGCACCCCTCCTTATCGAAGGAGGGGCTTTTTCATTTGGGCGTTTCCTTTTTTGTGCTGTCGTGATATAATCATTGCAAGCAATGTAGCCTGACAAATACAATCCGAACTCGTTTCTGAGAGCATAGGCTAAGCCAATGCTTCGTTCTCGTCTTTTGAAAGGCGTCAGCCTGTCTGCAAGACGATGCCTTGCCTTGACTCAGCCTATGCACTCAGAAATCTTCGACTCCACGAGTGTGGATTTTTGTGTCAGGCGAAATATTCTTTTGCAGGTGGGCCGGCGCCCATCAAAAAATAAGATAATGCCTGACGCGAAAGGATATCATGTGGAGCGTGTTCGAATTATATTTGTCAGGCTATTCGGAGGAGATCCTATGCTTTTGAAACAGCCTATTTCCATCAAGGGGCACACCATTCACAATCGTCTGGTGCTGCCTCCCATGGCAAGCAAAACAAGCGGTGACTGTGGCTATGTGTCCGATGAAATGCTGCACTATTACAAGGAGATTTGTGACGGCGGCTACATCGGTCTGGTCATTACCGAGCACGCCTATATCTGCGTGAACGGCAAGGCAAGTCACGGGCAGCTGTCTTTGGCGGAGGATGGGGTCATTCCCGGACTCACCAAGCTGGCAGACCTGCTCCATTCCTGTGGCAGCAAGGCAATATGTCAAATTAACCACGCAGGCAGCGGCACCAACCCCGATGTGACAGGCGGGCTCATGCCTGTGGCACCTTCGGCAGTGGGGCATCCCAAGCGTCCCGACCATCTGTGCCGTGCTATGACTGTGGAGGAAATCGAAGAACTGCCCAAGCTGTTTGCCGATGCCGCACGTCGTGCCATGGCTGCGGGCTTTGACGGGGTGGAAATTCATGGCTGCCACGGCTATCTGCTGAACCAGTTCTATTCCCCCTTGACCAACTTCCGCACCGATGCATACGGCGGCAGTTTGGAAAACCGTATCCGCATCATTCGCAAGTGTATTGTTGCTGTCCGTGAAGCCATCGGTATCGATGCCATTCTGGCGGTGCGTCTGGGCGGCAGTGACTACGAGGAGGGCGGCGCCACCATCGAGGATGCGGTGGAGGCTTGCAAGTGCTTTGTTGCCGACGGTGCGAATTTGATCGACTTGAGCGGTGGCATGTGCACCTTCTCCATTCCCGGGCGCAATTATGCCGGCTTCTTCAGTGATATGACGGAGGCGGTAAAGTCGGTAGTGGGCGTTCCCGTGATTCTCACAGGGGGCGTATGGTCCGCAGAAAAGGCAGAGGGACTGCTGCAAAAGGGGGCGGCAGACCTGATCGGCGTGGGACGTGCCATGCTGAAAAATCCCCGCTGGGCGGAAGAACAAATGCAATAAATGATAAAGACCACTCCTGTTCGGAGTGGTCTTTATTGACATATGCCATTTACAGTGCTATCATATAATTGACATATGACAAAAACAAAGGAGCGTTTCCTATGCCCAGACCGAGAAAATGCCGTAAGGTATGTCAAATGCCCATGTCCGCGGGCTTTGTGCCTGTGGGACTGCGGGGGAATGGCTGCGTGGTGATGACGGTGGATGAATATGAGTGCATCCGTCTCATTGACCATCGAGGCTTTTCTCAAGAGGAGTGCGGAGCCTATATGCACATTGCCCGCACCACGGTGCAGCTGATCTATAACAATGCCCGCAAGAAGCTGGCGAGGGCCCTTGTGGAGGGGTTGGAGCTGAAAATTGAGGGGGGCGAGTATCGGCTGTGCGATGGCAAGGAAAGCGTTTGCGGATGCGGCGGCTGTAAAAAACACGCAGATCAGGAGGATCGTCTATGAAAATTATGATACCCGTGGATGAGGACAAGCGCAGTGTCTGTGTCAGCTTTGCCAGAGCACCCTATTGGCTGGTGCATGACAGCGAAGCGGACACCACCGAGGCGGTGGAAAACCCCGCTGCCCAAGCGGAGGGCGGCGCAGGCCCCAAGGCAGCCCAGTTTGTGCTGGATCTGGAGGCGGATGCGGTCATTACCGTCCGCTGCGGCGAGAATGCCGCCAAGGTACTGCAGGCAGGAGAGGTTGCCATATATAAAAATCAAGGCAGCGACGGCATGGATAACATTGCCCTGCTGCTGAAGGGGAAGCTGGATGTATTGGATCACTTCCACGCGGGCTTCCACGGACACCAATGAAAATCGCGGTATTGAGCGGCAAGGGTGGCGCGGGCAAAACCTTTGTGTCTGTGAATTTGGCTGCGGCGGCGGAGCGGGCCGTATACATCGACTGCGATGTGGAGGAGCCCAATGGCCGTTTGTTTCTGCGGCCCACGGTGATCGAGCGAGAAACGGTCACCAGAGATTTGCCCCAATTTGATAAGGAAAAATGCATCGGCTGCCGCAAGTGCGTAGATTTTTGTCGATTCAATGCACTGGTGCTGGTGAAGAAAAAGCCCATGCTCTTTGATGAGGTGTGCCACAGCTGCGGCGGCTGCGCCTTGGTGTGTCCCGAAGGGGCAGTCACATGGCACAAGCATCCCGTTGGATCCGTGGAAGTGGGGCAGCGGGAGGATATTACCGTAGTTACAGGGGAGCTAAACATCGGCGAGGCCAGCGGCATCCCCGTGGAGCAGAAAGCCATGGAGCTGGGATTCTCGGCGGGGGAGACGATCATCATCGATTGCCCGCCCGGCAGTGCCTGCTCGGTGATGGAAGCGGTGAATGAGGCGGACTACTGCATCTTGGTTGCGGAGCCCACTGCCTTCGGTCTCCACAATTTGGAAATGGCTTATGAGCTGGTGCGGCTGCTGGGGAAGCGGTGCGGCATCATCATCAATAAATACGAAGCACCCTATGAGTCCTTGGAGGCGTTCTGCGCAGAACGGGAGATCCCCGTGCTGTGCCGTATTCCGTACAGCGCCGAAACCGCCCGTCGGACTGCGGCGGGGGAAGTGGCTGTGGAATACGACGAAAACCTCCGCACTGTGCTCCGAGGCGTATTGCGGGAGGTGAGCCTATGAAAAAGCTGCTGATCGCAAGCGGCAAGGGCGGCACAGGCAAGACCACCGTATCCGCTGCTTTCATTCACTTTGCCGAGGCCAAGGTCTTTGCCGACTGCGACGTGGATGCTCCCAATCTGCATCTGGTGCAGACCATGGAGGGGAATCCCATGCACTCGGACTTTATGGGCTCGGAAAAGGCGGTCATTGATGGAGGCAAATGCATCGCCTGCGGAAACTGCAAAGCCCACTGTAAATTCGGTGCGGTGCAGAATCAGGACGGCGTGTATACCGTCAACGAGTATCTGTGCGAGGGCTGCGGTGTGTGCGGCTATGTATGTCCTGCGGGGGCGGTGACCATGAACGCCGATGTGGCAGGTGCCCTGACCTTGTACGAGGGGGAACGGGTGTTCTCCACGGCACGGCTGAAAATGGGCCGCGGCAACTCGGGGAAGCTGGTCAGTGCAGTGAAAGCCGCCATGATGGGCTGCGGACGAGAGGCGGAGCTCGCCATTATTGACGGCTCTCCCGGTATCGGTTGTCCCGTCATCGCCTCTGTCAGCGGTGTGGATCTGGTGCTGATCGTTGCCGAGCCCAGTCTGTCGGGCATCAGCGATATGGACAGACTTTTGCAGACTGCGGCGAGCTTCCGTGTACCCTGCGCCGTGTGCGTGAACAAGTGGGACAGCTCTCCCGAAAATGCGGCGGCGGTGGAACAGTACTGTATCGAGCGGGACATCCCCTTTGTGGGGCGTATCCCCTACGACAAGGCGGCGGGGGCTGCCATCAACGCTGGAAAGAGCATTGCGGAGGTGGATTGCCCCGCAAGGACAGCTCTGCTGGAAGTGTATCAAAATACCATGAAATTATTATAAAAGGAGATCTATTATGAAAATTGCAGTTGCATCTATGGGTCATCTGGTGGCAGGGCATTTCGGCCACTGTGAGAACTTCAACATTTTCGAGGCGGAGGACGGTGTGATCGTGGGCCACGAATCCATTCCCAATCCCGGTCATCGTCCCGGTTTTCT
>JAFQDR010000021.1 GCA_017415945.1 Oscillospiraceae bacterium | reverse complement strand
ATATCAATGTGCGCGGTCTCCGTTTGGTCGCCGTTGGCATACAAGCCCTCGGACAGAGGCCCGCAGGCATAGACCACGGAGCGCATGAGGGTGAAGCCCCCCAGATAGAAGCTCACCTGCACCAGTTCTTCCCCACGGAGCTTCACCGCCAGAGGGTCGGTGACGATCCGTTCTCCCGCTCCGATGGAAATGCTGCGCTGCCCCATGTAGGTCACGGGGTAGAACTCGCCCCCATAGAACACGGTGACCTTGGTCAGGGTAATGGGCTCGGTGCCGCAGTAGTTATCGAAGGTCAGCCGAATCCCCTCCCCGTCAAAGGGGATGTTGATGGGATAACGGATGGTAATGTCCTTCGCATAACGTTCGGGACGGTTCTCCGCCACACTGACGGCGTTGCCCCATACGCTGACCCACTTCTTTGCTTCGCTCATAATCACGCCTCCCGAATGGTTTTTCCTGTTATATGCTCGGGCACAAGGGCAAACACCAAGGTTCGTGCCCCATGCTGCTTGACTTCATCTTCAATATACGCCGTGTCCTCGGTAAACTGCAGGCTCAGCCGACGGGTCACCGCCATGGCTTCCTCGTGATCCTCAACGATTTTCGCCCGACCGAATACGATAACACTTTTATAGGACAAGGCCCAGTCCCCGTCCTTTCGCACTCCCCCATCGGCAACGCAATAGCTGACCTTGTCACAGCGGCGAATGGCATCGATTTTATGCCCCGACATACCGCTGTGGAAGTACAGCAGCCCCGACTCGGGGTCGTAAAAATGGTTGGTAGGCACCGCGTAGGGATAGCCCTCGTCCCCCTGCACCGCCAGCACCCCACGGGGCACCTGCCGCAGCAGAGCAGCGCAGTCCTCCCTGCTCATAGCCTGCTTTTTTCTCACTACCTCTCGGAACATACACAACACCTCTTTCTTATGGAAATATCATATCAAAGGTCTTTGCAAATGTACAGAAAATTCCCCCGCCCTACTTTTATATCTCTTTTTTCATCAGCTTTCGCAGATAGTACCACACCAGCACACTGCAATATGCCGTTGCCAAAATCCATGCCAGAGGATTGGAAATGCAAATGCCGAAATAACCCAGCACATTCACTGCCAGCCAGCCACCCAGCGCGCGACCTGCCAGCTCGCCCACACCGCTCAGCACCGCATGGAAGCTGTAGCCCATCCCCTGCAGGGTGTTGCGCATGAGCATGACCCCACCGTGACCGATGAACAGGATGCTCATAATACTCAGATACTGCACAGACAGTGCCACCGCATCCGCAGCCTCGGGGCCCAAAACGAATACGGACAGAGGCTTCTTCAGGAAGAACAAAACCACCCAAATGACGGCGCAATAGGTGATCTGAATGGTCCAGCCTGCCTTGATGCCGTCACGGATACGGTCGTACCGCTCCGCACCCATATTCTGCCCCACATAGGTGGCCATACCCACACCCACAGATTCCATGGGCAGGGTGAACATACGGCGAATCTTCTCCCCTGCAGTCTGCCCTGCAATGACGGCTGTGCCGAAGGAATTGATGGCCCCCTGTAAAATAACCGCACCGATGGCAGACACGGAAAATTCAAAGCCCATGGGGAAGCCCAGCTTACACAGCCGCTTGATATGACTTGCGGATGCTCCGCGGAGCCCATCGCTATTGTGGAGCAAATCAGTCTTAAACACCAGCCACAGAAGATTGCACAGGCCGCTGACGAACTGGCTCAAAACCGTCGCCAGTGCCGCACCCGCAACACCCATCCGCAGCAGTGCAATGAACACATAGTCCAGTGCAATGTTCAAAAAGCTGGAAGCCAGCAGGAACATGGTAGGTCTTTGAGAGTCCCCCGCCGCACGCAGCACCCCTGCGCAGAAGTTATACAGCACCGTGGCGGGGATACCGAGGAAGATGATCCGGATGTAAATGACCGCATCCGCCAAAATTTCCTCGGGAGTGTTGATGAGCCGCAGGAGCGGATCGGCTGCCAGATAGGTAGCAATGGCAACCACAATCGCCATGATCGTGCTGACCCACACGCCGTTCCAGAAATACCGCTTAAACTCCCGCTCGTCCTTCGCCCCGATGGACTGGGCCAAGGGAATGCAGAAGCCCGCGCAGGAGCCCTGCACAAAGCCGATGGTAAAGAAGTACAAAGACCATGTGGTGCCTACGGCCGCCAGAGCCGCATCCCCCACCAAACGTCCCACCATGACCGTATCCACAAAGGAATACAGCTGCTGGAACAATGTTCCCACCACCAGAGGCAGGGCAAACAACAGAATTTGCGTAATGGGTCTGCCCTGTGTCAGATCCATAGTTCCGTTCTTACTCATATCTCATTCACTCCGCAGTTTCCGTAAACAGCAGGGAGCCGTCCTTGCCGCTGATCGTCATTTCATAGCTGCGCTCTGCGCCGCTGCTGTCGGTAAAGGACATTCCGTAGGTGGTCATGTCCCCCCAAAATACAACGCCGCCCAGCAGGGTCTCTCCTTTTTTCATTTCTTCCGCGCTGTACAGCTCGTCGGCGGGCACAAAGCCATCCTCCGCAAAGTCCATGGTGTATACCCGCACATCCGTCACCTTATCCTGTGCCGTAAAGAGAATGTAGCTGATATACTCGGAATCCTCTGCAATAAAGAAATTATCCACGGTCATATTCGTTTCCGCAAATTCCGCGGTCATGGGCACATCTGCGTTTCCGCCGCCGCAGGCAAACAGGCACAGCAGCAATGCTGCCATTGCAATCAAAAGAATCCGTTTCATAGCTGCCTCCAAATTTGATATATAGGTATCATACCAAAAAGATATTGTTTTGTCCAATCTCCACCATCAAATTTGCATGGCAGAAAATAAGAGAGTACCTTCCCCTTTTAGGGGAAGGGGGACCGCGCAGCGGTGGAAGAGGTCAAATAAAAAGCACACAGCTTGACAATCTTCTATAATTTTTATAAGATACGATATATCGATTTAACTTGCTAAACTGCGAGGTGTTTTTTATGAAAAAAGCCCGTTTGATGATCGTCGCCTCCATGGCCATCTTCGGCACACTGGCCCCCTTTGTCCGCAGCATTTCCGTGACCTCGGGGGAGCTGGCTCTGTACCGCGCCATACTGGCAGCCCTGCTCATCGGCACATATCTGCTCATCACCAAGCAGCCCATCCCCTTCAAGGATATCAAAAAGGAACAGCCCCTGCTGCTGTTTTCGGGAGCAGCCATGGGGCTCAACTGGATCCTGCTGTTTGAAGCATACAAATACACCACCGTTTCCGTTGCCACCCTGAGCTACTACTTTGCCCCCGTCATCGTCACGGTCATGTGTCCCATCCTGTTTCGGGAACGGCTCACCAAAAAGCAGGTCATCTGCTTCATCATGTCCACCTTGGGCATCGTGCTCATTACGGGCATCGGCGATCTCGGCGGCGGCAGCAGCCACATCACAGGCATCCTCCACGCCTTGGGGGCAGCGGTACTGTATGCAACGGTGGTGCTGGTGAACAAGTTCATCAAAAACGTAGGCGGCATCCACCGCACCCTGCTGCAGTTTCTGGCAGCCATCTGCGTGCTGATCCCCTACGTTGCCGCCACAAGCGGCTGCACCTTGGGCAGTATGAACAGTATGGGGTGGGTGTGCCTGCTGATCGTGGGCTTGGTGCATACAGGCATCACCTACTGTATGTACTTCACCGCTCTGAAGGACGTTCCCGGGCAGGAGGCGGCCATCTTGAGCTACGTGGACCCCCTTGTGGCGGTGCTGATTTCCGTAACGGTACTCCATGAAAGCATGACGGTCATGCAGGTGGTCGGCGGTCTGATGATTCTGGGCTTCACCCTCTGGAACGAAGTTGAACCAAAAAAGAAATAACTCCCACCGCACTTGTAGGGCGGCCGCTCGCTGCCGCCGCAAAAAGAGCCTGTACCCTTTGGTACAGGCTCTTACGTTTAATGCTCGATCACAAATATCCAAGGATTTTCCAAGGTATCGGGCTTCGCTGCAAGGAGCTTTTCGTAGCCATCACGGAGCGCCACAGCATAGTAGTCCGCGAAAATCACCTTGATGCCCTCCTCCACAGGCTGGAAGGCAAGATCCGGTTCCCGCTCCATAAAGGGGAACAGTGCCTTCAGCTTGGGCTGCACCATGGCAAAGGCATCCCCATAGCTGTCCTTGGCAAGACACTCGGCAATGGCGGTCTCGTTTTCCCCGAACCACACCCAGAAATCACCAAGCTCCTGCTCGTCAACATAGCGGGTGAAAAACTGAGGCTGGGTGCCGTCTCGGATAGCATCCACCACGATTTTCGTCTGGGCATAAAGCTCGGCGGATTCCTTTTCCAGAGACTCCATGGCGGCATCTGCCATCTGCCAATTATCTTCCGCCGCAAACAGCACCGCATGGGTACCGCTGCGCCCGGGAAGCACAGGCATATAGTCCTTGGATGCATCCAGCATGGCGCGGGCATCCTCGAAACGGTGCATCATGGTCAGCACTGCAGCATAATTGGAGCAGGTTGAGCCCAGAATCACACGGCTTTGCTCATTCTGCTCACCCTCTCGCAGGCAGTCAATGCCCAGCTCGTAGTTCTCCGCCGCCACGTCGTAGGCAGCATCCAAATAGGCAGCCTTCGCCACCTTCAAATAAGGCAGATAGAAACGGTGCCCGAACTGCCCCGCCTGTCGGTAGCAGTCCACCATGGCATCGGTGACCCCCGCAAATTCGAAAATTAAGCCCATGAAAAACAGCCATGCGGCTCTGTCGGCATCGGTCTCGCACTTTTCCTGCAGAGGCTGCAGCTTCTTCAAGGCCTTTTCCAAGTCTCGGCTGCTGATAAAGTTCAGCGCAGCGCCCAGATGGATGCGGCTCTGGTAGTCCTCCACAAAAGCAGGCTCCAGAATGGGCCCAAACACCTGACAATGAGCTCGCCAAGTCTTTTGAATGGCGGCACTTTCAAAGCTCTTCTTCGCCAGCTTGTCCGCCAAGGTCAGTTTTTTCATGGTCATTTCCCCTTTAACCAATAATCTTTTCCGTTGATGCGCAAACACGCATCGGAATCCCATTTCAATTCCATATCCTTAAATTCGCCCCAAGGGCCCATATATGCAATCTTCGGCTTTTTTTGCAGTGTGCAAAATCCCAGATCCAGCGACCCCCGTTCGTCATAAACCAATACTACCGTGTCGCCGCCCAATGCGCCTTCATTGATATCCAGCAGCTCCGCTCGATGACGACCGTTGGGAGAATACACCGTATCCACCACTTCCGTGTACCCCATCACGGCAGCAAATGCCGTAATGGGCAGCAAACACACATACAAGGCAAACAGCAGCCCCGCTGCCACAGAGGACGCTGTTTTCCACCCTTTGTGAGGCTTCGCCCGTATCAGCAGAACCACAGCCGCAGCCGCGCAAACAAGAGACAGGGCAATGGCAGCCAAGTCGTTGGCTCTCCCCGCAATCAGCAGAATAATAAAGAGATTGACCACTGACAGCAGCAAACACAGCCCCGCCAAGGGTGCGGGCATGGCATGCTTGGGTACAGCATAAACCGAAGCGCAGAACAATAGAGCAGACACCGCCTCAAACACCCAAGGCAGTTTCCATGTCCATTGATAGCCCACCGCTGCGGCAAGCAGCCAACAGACAGGAATCAGCAGCATCAACCCCAAAGGAAAGTACATCGCATATTTCTTCATAGGCACCTCCTTTTTCATGGCTCTGTGACCAGTCTATCAGCAAATTATGAACATTTCTACCAAATTGCAAAATATGTGTAAATATTTTTGCCCGCTCGTAGGGCCCGTCGATGGCGACGGCCCGCCATTTCACCGCCGTCACACAAAACAAGACCGTATCCCACGGTATGACATGGTATACGGTCTGTTTTTCATGATTCCTCTCTCACTTCGAGCCATGTTTTCAAAATCGCCGCCTGAGTCTTTCCGTCGGCAATACCGCACAGCATAATATCCCGTACCAGCTTTTCCAAAGGCACAGCCATTACATTCAAGAACTCATCCTCATCCAGATTTTGCTCCCCCTTGTGCAGCCCCTTCGCCAGATACATGTCGATAACCTCATCGGTGTAAGCCGCCGCAGGGTAGTATTCGCCCAGCCAAATCCACTCATCGGCGGTATAGCCCGTCTCCTCCGCCAGCTCACGCATCGCAGCATCCATAGGATTTTCTCCTTTGTAATTCAGCTTCCCTGCGGGAATCTCGGTGATGACCTTCCCCAGAGGGTAACGATACTGCCGCTCCACGATGACCCGACCGTCATCCAGCAGAGGCACGATGGCCACCGCACCCACATGGCGCACGGTCTCACGAGGAGCAGTTTTCCCGTTGGGCAGCCGCACGGTATCTTTGAACAGATGCACCACATGACCATCGAAAATCTCTTCCGATGCGACCATGACTTCTTCCAATTGTCTCAATTCGTCCATATTATATCTCCACGATTGCAATGTCACTGCCATGCTCCCGCAGCAGTGTCAGCAGGTCAGCGGTTTTCATGGCAACGGTGGCAGTATTGTCGTTGGGATGCACCCCGATGATGCCATCCCCCTCTGTAAACTCCTTGTCCAGATACAGCTTTACAGCACACTCGCTGTCATTCAGCAGCCCCAAAGGAGTCACCCCGCCGGGGGTGAGCTTCAAAAACTGCATCAGTTCCTCGGCCGATGCAAAGGACAGAGCCCGTGTGCCCTGCTTCTTCTTGAACTCCTTCAAATCCACACGCTTGTGGCCCATGACAGTAATCAGGTAATAATTCCGCTTCTTGTCATCCCGCACAAACAGATTTTTGGCATCTGCTTCCGGGTAGGGCAGTGCGATCTCTCCCATTTCCGCCATATTATACACAGCGGGATGCTCGGTGATCACATGCCAAAAGCCCCGCTCAGCCAGCAGCTCATAAATCGCCTTCTTGTTCATCCTCGTCGCTCCAATCCTCCATAGGCTCCCAATTGTGTTGGGTCAGTACCGCCCCGAAGAAATCCAGCAGCAGGCTGAACACCGCCACCAGCGCGCAGCTGAGCAGCACACCGCCGATGATATCGGTGACCCAGTGTACCCCCGACAGCAAACGTCCTGCCACGGTGACCACCGCCACAATGCCGCAGCCCACCTGCAGGCCCAGACTTAGGGCATCCTTTTTGATGTACTTTTGCAGCACCATAGCCGTGCTTGCCATGACGGAACAAATCAGCATGGTGTGAGAGGAGGGGAAGGATGCCTCCACCTCCGCTGCCCCGGGCATCATCACGGGACGGTAATTGACTGCCACGATCTCAAACAGCACATAGCAGCCGATGACCAGCACATAAAACACACCCAAGGACAAAATCTCGGAGTCCACCTCCTTCAGGCTTCTGCGCTTCAGCAGCTGCACCAGACCCGTAAACCCAAACAGTCCGCAAACGCCCAGTGCCAAAAAACCGAAGATTTCCGTCAGATCGTACCAGAACAGATTGGTGCCCAAGCTCTCATGGACACTGCCGTTCAGCTGTGCAAAGCCGATCTCCGTACCCATGGGCCCGATGGCGGCTACGTCATAGCTGCGCACCATCATCAGCAGCAGCAAAAACAGTGCCCCGCTGACCCCCAAGACCAGCAGCTTTATTTTCATTTTTGCATCTAATTTCATATCAAAACTCCTCTTTTCCATTGCGATTGCCGCATATAATTCATGCGCCGCACCCGTAGGGGCGGATAGTATCCGCCCGTTTTTTCAGCGAACCTCCATCTCAATCCCCAGTACGCCGTATTTTTGCTGTTCCTCCAAGGAGTAGTACGCTTCCATATCCTTGGGGTCGGTACTGCCCAGCTTACTGTGAGGTAACGCCCCATACAGCGCCGCAAAATCGGGGAAGCAGTGCAATGCAATCACCCGCACCGTCAGTTTCTCTTCCTCACAACGGAAGGTCACAGTATCTCCCACCGCAATTTGCCTGCGTTTTTCGTCATACAGACGCATTTCAATGGTTTTTTGTTCCAAGCGTATGGCTTCAAAGGGCTCCCGCCGCAGCTTCATGAAATGTTCCGCCATTACTTCATCCCCAAGATACGCAGGGTGGCGGAGTCCATGCGCCCGCCGTAATACTTGTCCAGCACCTTGTGGAACACAGAGCCCTCCTCGCTGACGAGAGCAAACAAGGTCATGGAGGAGCACAGCTTCATGTCATCGGGGGTACCGAACACGCGATAGGGGTCGCTCGTTTCCAGCTGCAGCAGCAAGCCGCTGATCTCACAAAGATTGCCCCCCAGATAGGGGTCTGCCAGATAAGCCCTTGCCTCCTCCAAGCTCACAATGCCGTAGTAATGGGCATTGGAGCTGAAGCCCAGCCCTCGGATTTGGGGAAAGATATACCACATCCAGTGGCTGCGCTTTCTGCCCCGCCGAATTTCCTCACGAGCAGTCTCGTAGAAACGCTTCTGGGCATCCGCAAATCGCTTCAAATCAAATCCGCTCATACCGTACCTCCGTAAAAGAATCCGTCCAGCACCTCATACAGAAGCCTGTCCGTCTGGTAATCAAAATCATCGGCGCAAATTTTCAGAATTGCCCCGGGCACAGCCGCCTCTCGTGCCTTTTGGATATAGGGCACGAAGTTCTCATATTCCAGAAAATCCCCAATGATGTGGACGGGGTGTCTGTTTTCATAGCTGATGCGGTGAAGGAACCGCTCATACAGCACCTCGGGCTCCCCTTGGAACACCAAGGTCAGCACATCGTAGCCGTGATCGCCGGCAATTGCATGGAGCCTTTCCAGCTCGTCGGTGCGGAAATTGGCCTCCAGAATGAGATTTTTCCCCAAGGGCGCAAACTCGGAGAAAATATGTATCATCACCCGAACCGCCGCCTTGGACAGCTTCAAGTTTTCCTCACGGTTGGAAAAGCCGATCACATCCCCCAGCAGCTCCTTGAGAGAATCCTTGAAATACAGATTGGTGTCATATCGCTTGGACAGGAGCTTGGCAAAGGTGGTCTTCCCGCAGGCCAGATCCCCTGTAATCAGCAGCAGCTTCTTCATACAGCATCACCCAACAATCAAATGTTTTATCCATTATACCACAACATACAAAAAATCACAGGGGGTAAACCCAATGTCATTCAGTTAAGAGCCATAAATTCAAACAGTTGTAGGGCAGGGCCTTGGTCCTGCCGCTTTCAAGGCTGCATCAGCAGTCATTTAAGTGCGCAACGGCGGGAGCAAGCCCACGCCCTACATTACACGTCTACAAACTTAATGACATTGGGGGTAAGCCCTGTGATTTTTAACGATGAAGGCGAAGATTCTTCACCCGCTCCTTCATTTACACCATTCAAAAAACATGTTATACTACACACCGAAAGGAGGTACAGCCCATGAACTACACCGAAAAAATCAGCTGGATCTTGGATGCCCCCAAAACCACCCTCAAGGATCAGGATGAGAAGTATCAAATCAACATCGACTTCGTCCATTCTCTGGGACTGAAATGCGACTGCGTTGGCTGGAGCAAGCTGGATTTGGCCTCCCCTTGCACAGAGGAGATTATCGAAAAAATCACATCCTTCTGTGAGGAAAAAGGCTGGAAGGCCCGCTGTGTCTATACAAGAGAATATGTTAATGTGGAAAGCGACCGGTATGAGTTGGTCACCACTTTTTTCAAGGACAATACCACAGTAGACGGAATCGACCTCCCCACAGAATCCACCCAAAAGGTTCGTTCCTGCGTAATTCGCGCATTTCACGAGCTGAGCCCCACCCCTAAGGCATGTGGTTGGGAAATATACCTCCCCGAACGCTTCCGCAATTTCTGCACCCAAAACAGCATCAACGACTTGGATTTCTGCTGGGTACGGGACAAAGGCAAATATGAAGCGGAGCAATATTTCCATGCATTCGGCAACCTCCTCATTCCCCGCATGGCAACGGACTCCGAAATCCAACACGGTGCCCCCGAGAAAATCGCAGAAGCAGGCGGATGGCTGCCAAGGCTACGGGAGGTTTTCCACACCATGCAATTCATTAACCTGCCTGACTGCTATTTGGCTGAGGATTTGCCGGAAGGCGGAATTGCATACGCATATATCCCAGGCACAAGCTCCCAAGCAGATCGCCACCGCATTTTGATTCACAAAGATATGATGGAAGCCCTTGTGCAGCAGAGCGTTCTCCCCGCAAGCTGCTTCCGCCCCGCCCCTGTATTTGAGAAGCTGCCGGGGGGCTACACTCTGCATTCTACCGAGCCCATCCCCCGCCCCACGGCCCAATACATGGAGCAGATGCTGGCGGAATACGAAAAGCTGAAGCAAACACCCCGCCCTGTCCGTATGGTATCGGAAAAGGATGCACTGAAGCGCCTGCGTCTTGCCAAAAAGGCACGAAAGGACGAGTTCCAAAAGGCGCTGTCCAAGGCAAAATCCCAGCCCTTGCTTGATACGGACTATGCCCCCATGGTGCCCTATTACGCCGTGGCAAACGGCGGCTTCCTCTCCGATGAATACGAGCTGCTGTCCTATGACCGAGCTGTGACCGAAAACGAAGAATTCCAAAAGAGTCTGGAAGCGGAAGAGCTTTTGGAAACCAAGCCCCAAGGGATTGTAATTGCCAAGTGTCCCGACGGAGACGCGATCCTGCTGTGCAATGACGGGACTGTTATCCGATTCAGCCATGAAGTCCCGGAAGCTTTAGACCATTGGCCAAGCTTGGCACAGTTTTTTGCCGACAGCATCAATGCGTAAAAGGAAGGGCGCGCTGCAAAATGCATAGTGCAAACTTCGACGAAGGTACCGCTTCCCCCGAGAGAAGGGGCTACCTCGGACCCGCATTGCGGGCATCGCTTTGTCGGTGCACGCTATCATGTTTACGGAATCAGACTATATACAACCCAAAATAAAACAGGGACTGCTGCTTACTTTTGCAACAGTCCCTTTGTATTTTTACACACCGAGCCCCAATCAAAAATACGCCGCAGGCTGATGGGCATAATACACCGTCGTAGGCTCATGCTCCAGCACCAGCTCCCAGTCCGCCTCCAGTTGGGGATTGTCCTCGTAGCCCGCCAGATACTCCATGGGCTCCAAGTCCCCCACAAAGCAGCTGCCCTCATCCAGAAACAAGGACACGCAGTCCATGCTGTGGGAGGGTGTATGGCAAAGCTCCCCGAATATGCCCAGAGCCTCCAAAAACACTCTGCTCTCCTCACAGGAGATGACTTCTGCCGCCGATTCGTCAACGGGGTCATAGTCCACATCCTTCATGGCCGCAAAAATATCATCGGAGTAGTGCACATACGGCAGCTGCACATCCGCAAGCAAAAGACGCACCCCCTGCTTCACGAGCTCGCTCACCAAGCCCATGTGGTCGGGGTGGTAGTGGGTGGCCAGCACATAATCAATGTCCTTCACCCGCACTCCCGCAGCCTTGATGGCCTTATAGAATTGCGGGAGCGTGCCCGCCATATCCGTGTCCACCAGCAAATTGCCTGCGGTGCCCCGAATCAAAAAGGTGTTGGTATTTCCATACCGCAGTCTCGTTACCACCACAACTCACCCCTCAAGCGCGGCAAACTTTGTATCGTCCAATTCCACGGTTCTCTGGGCGTATTCATCCTGCATGGCAAAGAACGCATCCACATCCGTATCCAATTGCTCCGATACATGGGGATTCCATTCCCCGCTGTTGTTGTGGAAAAATCCGATTTCGGTCATGGTCTCGTCGGTTTCGTAGGTAAAGTAATAGTCCACCCACGCCAAATCGGAAGCATCATTCACCACAGCTTCCCCGAAGATGCTGTACATGGCACCGCCGGAGCCGTAATAATAGAAGCTGCCGCCCTCCATAAGGGAATAGGCATTGCGGGCCCGCCCCTCGAACAGCAGCACAGGGGCATCCCCCACAAGGGTATAGCCTGCATAGAGCTCGTTTTTTACATAGGCACCGTCCATGGTGTCAAACACGCCCACAAGCAGCTCATCCACACCGTCTCCGTTCAGGTCTGTGAATACATAACCGATGGTGTCGAGAGCCGCATCCCCGAGAGCCTGTGTCGCCTCGAATACGCCGAACTCCCCGTCCGCAAACAACCGCTCCCCATCGGGATGGGCAATGATATCATAGAAATTGGCCAGCACATCGCCGTACCGCTCAGCTTCAGAGATATGGGCTTCCTCACCGCAGCCTGTAAGACACAGCACCACCGCAAGGCTCAGAATCATGTACCAAAGCTTTTTCATCACACAGCCTCCATTCATTTCTGCTCGATTCGTTTCTTGATGACAGCGGGCACACCTGCCACCATACAGTTGTCGGGCACATCCTCCGTGACCACGCTGCCTGCGGCAATGACACAGCCCGAACCGATGGTGACGCCCTGCAGCACGGACACGTTGGCTCCGAGCCAGCAGTGATCCCCAACCCTTATGGGCAGAGCCCGCTCCAAGCCCCTGTTGCGGTCTGCATAGTTCATAGGATGGGAGGCAGTGTAAAAGCCGCAGAAGGGCCCTATGAACACATTGTCCCCAATTGTAACGGTGCCCCCGTCCATGAAGTAGCAGCCGTGGTTCACAAACACATTCTTCCCCAAACGGGTGTACTTCCCATAGTCGAAATACACGGGAGCCAGCACCGTCAGTCCCTCGGGAAGCCCTGTCCCCAGCAGCTGTTCCAGAGCAGTGCGCTGCTCCTCGGAGTTAGGCTTTGCCATATTGAAATCATAGCACAGCCGCTCCGCCGTTCTCCGTTCCTCCACCAAATCCTCGTCGAAATTGGCATCATGCCACGCACCTCGGAGCATTTTTTCTTTTTCGGACATATTCCTCATTCCTTCAGCAAATCGTACAGCTCATAAACCCGCTCTTCCGTTATGCGGGAAGCCTCTCCGTTCACGATCAAGGGATAAATAGAGCCGCCCTCAAATTCGCCCCCCGCCTCCCGTACCGCAGCTTCCTTCTCCTCGATCCAAGCCAGCTGCTCCTCCGTCAAAGCGGCAAACTCCCCTTCGGGCATAGCCTTTTTCAGCTCACCCCAAAGGTCGTTCAGTGCATCATCCCAAAGGATGTACAGTTCCTCAGACTTCATGTTCATATCATGCTGGGTCAGAGCATCCTCCGACAATGACTTTTTGATGGCCTCGGACCGGGCCTCCACAGAAGCCAAATACTCCGCAAAGGCATCGGTTTCCACAGTCACCACCGCCTCGGGGCTTGGTGTCACTTGAAGGACTTCCTCCCCATGGGCGCCGCAGCCCACCAACAGGCACAGCAGCACAAGCAGCATCGGCAGTCTATTCTTCATGGTCATTGCCTCCTTTTCTTCAAAGCATTTTTACTATTTTATCACAGACAGCCACAAAACAACAGAGGCAAATCGACCCTTGCATATCCATTGCCATACTATGCTCCCGCACAAAACAGATTGCAATTCATGGGCGATTGGGCTATCATTACCTTAGGAATGGGGCGCAGCTTCCCCGATCAAGGAGGAATTTCATATGAAAGATTGCAATTGTGGTTACTGCATGGGCGGAGACATTCTGGCGGGCTTCGGCATTAAGATCTGCGACCTGCAGGTCAGTCAGCTGATCCTGTTTAAGGAGCAGAGCCATCCCGGCCGTGTCATCGTGGCCTACAAGGATCATGTCAGCGAATTGGTAGATATCAGCGCCGAGGAACGTGCGCTGTTCTTTGAGGATGTTGCTGCCGCAGCCAATGCGGTTCACAAGGCCTTCCACCCCGACAAGGTCAACTACGGTGCCTACGGTGACGGCGGCTGCCATCTGCATTTCCATCTGGTTCCCAAATATAAGGACGAATTTGAATGGGGCACCCCCTTTGCCATGAACCCCGGCAAAACCTATCTCACCGACACCGAGTATGACGAAATGATTGAAAAAATCAAGAACGCATTGTAAAAATATCGCAAAAACTAAATCGTGGCAGGCACAAGATGCGCCTGCCACGTTCTTTTTTATCCCGCCGCATCCAGCATATTCTCAATAAATATCCCGTACCCTCTCGTCGGATCATTTACCAAAACATGGGTCACTGCGCCCACCAGCTTGCCATCCTGAATGATGGGGCTGCCGCTCACGGGTGATTGGCAGTATGGACAACATTTTTAGAGTCTATTTATCTCACTTTGCAGATTTCTTAAAAATTGTCCCGCATGGGCACCATCCATTTGTGTATGATGAAACTGAAAGGATAGTGGTAAATAATATCGAAATAATTTCCTTCTGTATCTT
>JAFQDR010000160.1 GCA_017415945.1 Oscillospiraceae bacterium | reverse complement strand
CTCCCCCGAAGGGGGAGGGGCTATATTGCGAGGGTACTGCGTACCCTCTAACCCGCCAAAGGACTTCGTCCTTTGAACCTAATAAGGTTTTTCGACAGACTGAAGGCTTCCCCAAAGGGAAGCCTCTCTTTTATGCTTGTTTCTTCGACTTGTAGACTCTCAGACGGTTCAGCGCACGCTGGAGCTTCAGATTGGCACGCTCGTAACGCTGGGGTTCGTTCTTCGAAGCCTCGAGCTTGGCCATTGCATCCTGACGGGAACGCTCTGCCCAGTCCGGATCAATCTCCTCCGCCCATTCCGCTGCCGTTGTGATGACAGTCGTCTTTTCATCGGATACCTTCACAACACCGCCGGCCACGGCTGCGGTCTTCACCTCACCGCTTTCCAGCTTCACCATCAGGGCACCCGTCTTCAGAATCGCCGCATACCGCGTGTGTCCCGCCAGTATGCCCACATCACCCTCCGTTGTGCGTGCGGTCAGCTGCACAGCCTGACCCTCAAACAGAGTCCGGTCCGGTGTGATGATCTGCAGGAGAAATGTATTCATACGTCCCTCCCGTTCTTATTCCTGAGTGGCCTTTGCCTTTTCTACGGCTTCCTCAATCGTGCCCACAAACAGGAATGCGGACTCGGGCAGATCGTCATGCTTGCCCTCGATAATCTCCTTGAAGCCGCGGATGGTCTCCTTCAGCGGCACATACTTGCCCTGCATGCCTGTGAACTGCTCCGCAACGGAGAACGGCTGGGACAGGAAACGCTGGATCTTTCTCGCACGCATAACCGTCTTCTTGTCCTCCTCGGACAGTTCTTCCATGCCCATGATGGCAATGATATCCTGCAGCTCTGTGTATCTCTGCAGAATGGTCTGCACGGCTCTGGCCACCTCGTAATGCTCCTTGCCGACAATCTCGGGGGAGAGAATACGGGATGTACTCTCAAGCGGATCCACAGCCGGATAAATACCCAGCGATGCAATCTGACGGGACAGTACCGTGGTCGCATCCAGATGTGCAAAGGTTGTCGCCGGTGCAGGGTCGGTCAGGTCATCCGCCGGTACATAAACGGCCTGAACGGATGTGATGGAACCCTTATTGGTCGAAGTAATGCGCTCCTGCAGGGCGCCCATTTCGGTCGCCAGTGTCGGCTGATAGCCAACGGCAGAGGGCATACGGCCGAGCAGCGCCGATACCTCGGACCCCGCCTGTGTAAAGCGGAAAATATTGTCAATGAACAGCAGCACATCCTGACCCTCTTCGTCACGGAAATATTCCGCCATGGTCAGACCCGAAAGACCCACACGCATTCTGGCTCCCGGGGGTTCATTCATCTGGCCGTACACGAGAACGGTCTTGTCGATAACGCCGCTCTCCTGCATTTCGTTGTAGAGGTCGTTGCCCTCACGGGTACGCTCGCCAACGCCTGTGAAAACGGAGATGCCGCCATGCTGATTGGCGACGTTGTTGATCAGCTCCTGAATCAGAACGGTCTTGCCGACGCCTGCACCGCCGAAGAGGCCGATCTTACCGCCCTTCAGATAGGGCGCAATGAGGTCGATGACCTTGATGCCGGTCTCGAGCACCTCGTTGGAAGCGGTCTGCTCTTCATAGCTGGGGGCTTCACGATGGATGGCCCAGCGCTGCGCGGTTTCGGGAGCGGGCTTCTCGTCGATGGCATCGCCCAGCAGATTGAACATTCTGCCGAGGGTTTCGCGGCCGACGGGAACGGTGATGGCTGTGCCGGTATCCACAGCATCCATACCTCTGACGAGGCCATCGGTACTGCCCATGGAAATGCAGCGGACGATATCATCACCAATGTGCTGTGCGACTTCGAGCACGAGCTTCTGGCCGTGGTTATCCACGGTAATGGCATTCAGCAGACGGGGCAGCTGCTCCTTCGGGAACCGTACGTCTACAACGGCACCGATAATCTGCACAATTTTACCTGTATTCTGCATAATTCCTCCTTGCGCATGATGCGCCGGTGAAGTATTGTCATTATGGGGTCAAGGGGCAAAGTCCCTTGGCGGGGGCAGGGGTGCGCAGCACCCCTGCTATATTCCCCCTCCCCTCGGGGGGAGGGGGTCAGGGGGTGGGGGGGTCACTGCGCAGCCGAGGCTCCGCCAACGATTTCTGTGAGTTCCTGGGTGATGGCACCCTGTCTTGCACGGTTGTACTGGAGGGACAGGGTATCGATCATTTCCTCCGCATTGTCCGTGGCATTTTCCATGGCTGTGCGTCTGGCTGCCTGTTCCGCCGCAAAGGACTCGACAATGGCACCGTACAGCAGTCCGGAAAGATACTGGGGCACAAGGGCATCGAAGACCGCTTCCGGTGACGGCTCATATTCCACCGCACAGCGGCGGGGATGGCTGCCGGCCAGACCCTTCAGGGGAATCAGCGGCAGATGCAGTGCTTCCTGTACCAGAGGGGAGATATAATTCGTATACATCAGCTCAACACTGTAGAGCGAGCTGTGGCGTGCATAAGTGTCCAGCACCATTTCCGCCATATCCATAGCGAGGTAAATGCTGGCATGCTCGGCGATATGGTCATAGGTCTGCAGGAGCTTCTCCCCTGTCCGGCGGAAATAATCCACCGCCTTCTGACCGATGGGCATGACAATCGGATTACCGCCCTCGGCACGGATCTCATCGATGCGTGCCTGTGCCATTTTGAGCACATTGGAATTGAAGCCGCCCGCCAGTCCCCTGTCGCCGGCAATGACGATCAGGAGGACAGCACCCTGACTGCTGCGCACATGGACATACTGGGAATTGAAATAGGGATCCTCGGCAGCAATCTCCGCCATCAGCTTATAGGTGGCATTGAAGAACGGCTCGGCCGTCTCGGCACGATCCTTGGCTTTGCGGAATTTGGAGGACGCCACCAGTTCCATGGCCTTGGTGATCTGCATGGTGCTCTCGACGCTGTGCATGCGGCGTTTGATATCCTTGAGATTCGCCATAACGTCACTCCGTTCAGTGCGCTGCCGTATACTGGGCAGTGAATGTTTCGATTGCAGCCTTCAGGGCTTCCTCATTCTCTTGGGTCAAATCCTTGGTTTCGAGGATGGAGGCGAGGACATCGGCATGATTCTCCTGCATATCGGCAAAGAGCTGGGACTCATAATCAGCGATATCATCGACATCGACATTCTTGAGATAGCCCTTTGTGACAGCATAGATGATGCAGACCTGAAGCGCAACGGGCACGGGGGCATTTCTGTCCTGCTTGAGGACTTCCACAATGCGTTCGCCCATGGAAAGACGGTTCTTGGTATCGGCATCGAGGTCGGAGCCAAACTGAGAGAACGCCTGCAGCTCTCTGTACTGCGAATAGGACAGCTTCAGAGAACCCGAGACCTTCTTCATGGCCTTGATCTGCGCCGCAGAACCAACACGGGATACGGAGATACCGGGGTTCACGGCAGGTCTGACACCGGCATTGAACAGGTCTGTCTCGAGGAAGATCTGGCCGTCGGTGATGGAGATGACATTTGTCGGGATATAGGCAGAAACGTCACCTGCCTGTGTTTCGATGATGGGCAGAGCCGTCAGGCTGCCGCCGCCGTAATTTTCGTTATAGCTGCAAGCTCTCTCGAGGAGACGGGAATGCAGATAGAAGACATCGCCGGGGTAGGCCTCACGTCCGGGGGGACGCTTGAGGAGCAGGGAGAGGGCACGATAAGCCACGGCGTGCTTGGAGAGGTCATCATAAACGCAGAGGACATCCTTACCCTGATCGAGGAAGTATTCGCCCATGGCACAGCCGGAATAGGGAGCGATATACTGGAGGGGGGCAAGCTCGGAAGCGGTTGCGGAAACGATGATGGTATAGTCCATGGCGCCGGCCTTACGGAGGGTTTCGGCGACATTTGCGACAGTGGAGCGCTTCTGGCCGATGGCGACATAGATACAGATGATGTCCTTACCCTTCTGATTGATGATGGTATCGAGGGCGATGGCCGTTTTACCTGTCTGGCGGTCACCGATGATGAGCTCACGCTGACCTCTGCCGATGGGGATCATGGAATCGATGGCCTTGATACCGGTCTGGAGGGGTTTATGGACGGATTTTCTTGTAATGACGCCGGATGCGACCTTTTCGATAGGCGCATGGGCATCGGCTTTGATTTCGCCCTCGCCGTCGATGGGCTGACCGAGGGCATTCACGACACGGCCGAGGAGGGCATCGCCGACGGGAACGGACATAATTTCGCCTGTACGTTTGACAGCGGAGCCTTCCTTGATACCGGCATCGGAACCGAGCAGAACGGCACCGACGCAATTCTCCTCGAGGTTCAGGGCCATACCATAGACGCCGTTTTCGAACTGGATGAGCTCACCGGACATACACTGTTCGAGGCCATGGATATTGGCGATACCATCGCCGACAGTTATCACGGTACCGACATCGGAGAGTTCGATACGGGACTGATAATGTTTGATCTGATCTTTAATAATACTGGATATTTCATCCGGACGTAAATTCATAATTGCACCTGCCTTTATTATAGGTGGGGTCTGAGGACGCCGAGCGCTGTCCTCGGGGGGGCTGAGGACGCCGAGCGCTGTCCTCGGGGG
>JAFQDR010000159.1 GCA_017415945.1 Oscillospiraceae bacterium | reverse complement strand
TCCATGGTGTGATTGTCGTTGGTGCTGATAAGCGCCTGCTTCTTGATGACATAGCCGCATACGCCGCAGTGGCTGCCCTCGGTCTTGCCCTTTTCCGAGCAAGTGGGCTTCACCGCAGGATCGATGACAGGGGTGTGGTCGATTATGTCTGTGTAATCGTCCACATAGCTGTCGCCGCATTCGGAACAGGTATAGGTGGTGAAGCCCTGTGCGGTGCAGGTAGGCTCGGTCACCACGCCCACATAGCTGTGCATTTTCACATCCGTGTAATCATCCTTGTAGCTGTCCCCACAGACGGTGCAGGTATAAGTCGTGTAGCCCTGCTCGGTGTAAGTGGGCTCGGTTACAACGGACTCATAGCTGTGTCCCGTTGCGGTTTCGGGAGCAGTTATCGTCTCCGTTACATCGCAGCGGGTGCATTTCCGGGTCTGTGTGCCGTCTTCGGTACAGGATGCGTTATTGTCATAGACATACTCTCCGAAGCTGTGACCAAGGGCGGGGACGGACTCCTCCCTATAGGAATAGCCGCAGCGAGAGCAGGTATGCGTCAGCCCGCCTCCTTCGGTACAGGTGGGCAAAATATTTTCGGTGACAAAGTAGCTTTCCTCTGCGCCATCGATGCCGTTTTCCCAAATGCGAATATCCAGTTCGGGAGCAAGAATACCAAATGTGTTATTCCCGAAATAGTTAATATAGAAATCTTTCCCCGAAATCCAAGAGCTGTTTTCGTCTATCAGCTCTTTTTGTTCCATCCAGCCGCCGTAATAGGAATAATCATCCATAGGCACTCTGTCCAAACAAACCACACCAGTATCTCTTTCGGTTACGGTGAGATAGACCATATTGCTCCCATCGGGAAACACTTCGTTTTCCAGACGGAAGGTATAGGGCACACTGTGGGAGAAATCGAACAGCGGCCGCAGGGGTGTGCCACAGTAATTGTATGCGTAGTAGCGATCCTTTTTACCCCCATCCTTGGATGCCATGACATAATCCTTGGAGACAACGGTCATATTTTGCGCGGAATATTGTCTGATGGTGGGGTAAGTCTTCGCGACCGCATTTTCCACAGGCTCGAAAGAAATCTGGTATGCTCCGCAGGCATCATATTCCAGCACCCAGGGCTTATGGTGGAACAAACGGACGGTGTTATCAAGGGAGAAATAAACTCGCTCTACACCGTTGAGGACATCCGTTTTATATGCAGCATTATTGGGGGTGTAGCCGTTAGCACCGTCGGAGATCATGCGCTTGTTTCCATCCAGTATCCAGTGATAGGCCCCCGTGCTGTGGGTGCACCGGTCATAGGAATAGGGCACCGTCAAATCAAAGGACACCTTGCACTGCCAGTCAAATTCCTCAAACATGAGCATCCCCAGACCGCTCATCAGCAGCTTAAAGCCTGCGCTGTTGGCAAGGCTGAAGTCGAAGCGGTCACTGATGATAAGCTCCACTCTGTAGGTTTTCTCCGTGTCGGAATC
Organism: Oscillospiraceae bacterium; assembly: GCA_017415945.1. Next base: position 2,582 of record JAFQDR010000159.1, on the reverse strand, counting down.
GGAAATACAGGAAATATCCGCATCCACCGCACAATTACCCACACTCCACTCCATAGCCTCGTCGTATGTATTCACCTTGCCCTTATACGACTTATTGCAGTACATCCAGTCCAGACTGTCCGCATCGGTTCCCGGGTCTGCCATCATATACCCGTTGTACAGATTCTGTGCGCCTTCCCAGTAGAAGCTCATCTGAATCCCCGGCACAGTCTGCATATCCAAGCTTTGCATACATTTGACAGCTTCCGTAAAGATTTCAGCCATGCCGTACTGCATGAGCTCGGAATTGAGCAAAGCCGCCGTCAGAGGGTCGTTTTCGTCCATCACGAGGGTTTTCCCGTTTTGGGTCATGCCGTGGACAGCAAGCACCTTGGCAGCTTTGGATGCCGCATCGGGCTGATTGATAGAGCTCGCATAGGCGCGGATCTGCCGTTCTACGGAGTTGCTTCCTTCCGCGGCAGCAGACATGGGCAGCAGGCTCACCGTCAGCAGCATCGCCAGCAGCAGGGATAGGATTCTTTTTCTCATAGGCGTGCCTCCCTCGGGACATTTTATGGAAATATTGTACCCTTTTCCCGAGCCATCGTCAACCGCATAGGCGGAACTTGCATTTTTCGTCATTGTTGGTATAATGGTGCTACCCTTCAAGGAGGTGCGATCATGAAGAAGAAAGCTCCGCTGTATCTGCTGTTCATTGCGTTTCTGGCAATCCTGCTGTTTTCCGCATGGCAGCTGTTCGGCATCTATTTTGAATATCACCAGGGGGAAAGCACCTACGACGATTTGACCCAATACGCTGTGACCCCCACCCCCACCGTGACCCCCGAGCTGCCTCCCGAGGCTACCACCCCTCCCGACAGCACAGCCTGGCCGCAGGTGGACTTCGACGCGCTCAAGGCCATCAACGACGATGTGGTGGCATGGATCTATTTGGACGGCACTCAGGTAAACTACCCCGTGGTGCTGGGCCCCGACAATGAATATTATCTCAATCGTCTGTACAACGGCAAGGGCAACGGTGCGGGCAGCATCTTCATGGACTTCCGCAACAACGGCAAGTTCACCGACCGCAACAGCATTCTGTACGGGCACCGTATGAACAACGGCACCATGTTTGCCGACATCAGCAAATACTCCAATCGGGAGTTTTTCGACAGCCACCCCTATGTGCTCATCGTCACCCCCGATGCAAAATATAAGGCCGAGGTGTTCTCCGCCTATGTGGCCAACACCACCTACAATTCATGGAACACGGTATTTGACGGTGACGATATCTATTTGAACTGGCTGGAAAGCATCCGTTCCCGCTCCTACTTTGAGCGTAACGTAGAATTCACCCCCGAAAGCCGCGTACTGACCCTGTCCACCTGCACCTACGAGTTTGAGGATGCACGATTCGTCGTCCATGCGGTGCTGCATGCGGTTGAATAAGACAAATAAAACGGACTCCATATTGGCAGTCCGTTTTTTCAGTTGGCCTCTACATTATCATCCCATGAGAAAAAACACGGTACCCGAAGGTACCGTGTTCTTGTTTTAAGTTATGTAGTTTGCTCGATCAAAGATTAGATCTTGCGGCCGATGATAGCGCCGTCCAGGATAGCGGGAACGCCGTGGCCCAGCTTCTTTGCGGAACCGATAGCTTCGCAGGGGATGCCCAGTTCTTCGCAAGCAGCAACGATAGCGGAGGAGTCGTTCTGTACCATGCCGGTTGCGTATACGATGGTGTCAGCTGCTACTTCGAATACTTCGTCCTTAACGGTAACCATCTGCTTGGTAGCACGGTCACGACGCTTTACGACGGTGTGAGCAACAACTGCGCCTTCCTTGATTTCTTCAACGGTGGTGTTAGCCAGCTGCTTTACGGGGTGAGGAACGTTGTGAACCATGGTCTTGCCTGCAGTCCACATTCTCCAAACCTGTGCACGGCCGTAGGAGGGAACCTGAGTAGCGCCGTCAGCAGCGTACTTAGCCTTCTTTTCGATACCGGTAACGGAAGCAACGCCCTTGCCTTCAACCATCATGTCAGCTGCGGTCATAGCAACTTCCATACCAACACAGCCGCCGCCGATGACAACTACGTTGCCCTTCAGCAGTTCGGGGTTAGCCATAGCTGCTGCTGCGGAGATAGCGTTTTCTGCGCCGGGGATGGTGCAGGGAGCGTAGGAAGCGCCGATAGCGTTTACAACGTAGTCGGGCTTGATTTCTTCGATAACTTCCTTGGTAACAACGGTGTTCAGCTTGAATTCTACGCCTGCCTTTGCTGCCCAGTCGATCATCTGCTTAACTGCCAGAGCGAAGTCCTGCTTCATGGGAGCTACTGCTGCCAGGTTGAAGTTGCCGCCCAGCTTGTCAGCTGCGTCAACCAGAACTACCTTGTGACCACGTTCTGCCAGAACGCGTGCAGCTTCCAGACCAGCTACGCCGCCGCCAGCTACCAGAACCTTCTTGGGTTCTGCTGCGGGGATGATCTTCATATCGCCTTCGCGACCAGCTGCGGGGTTACGCATGCAGGAAACGTGAGGCAGAGTGGGATCGTTGTAAGCCTGGTTGCAGCCTTCGTCACAGCCGATGCAGTAACG
>JAFQDR010000158.1 GCA_017415945.1 Oscillospiraceae bacterium | reverse complement strand
CTCTGTCAAAATGCTCCGAAGGAGTATTTTGACAGACTCTAACCCCCTCGGCGGTGCCGAGGGGGTTGGTTATTCGTGTATGGTTTTATTTGGCAGCCTTCTTGGCTTCTGCCTTTCTCTGCCAGTTGGAGACAATGACCGCACAGGAGGCATCGCCCACAATATTCAGAGTGGTGCGGCCCATGTCGAAGATCTTGTCAATGCCAACAATCAAGCCGATACCCGCAACGGGCAGGCCTACGGATTCCAGCACCATAGCCAGCATGATCATACCCGCACCGGATACCCCTGCGGTACCGATGGAGGCCAGAGTAGCGGTAATGATGATGGTCGCCATCTGCGCCAAAGTCAGATCCACATTGTAGCAGCAGGCAATGAATACGGAGGTGACACCCATGTAAATGGCGGTACCGTCCATATTGATGGTTGCACCCAGAGGGAGCACAAAGGAGCTCACATCCTCATCTGCGCCCAGATGCTTGGCGCAGTCCATGGTCACGGGCAGGGTAGCCACGGAGGAGGTGGAGGTGAATGCCATGATCATGGCGGGGATCATACCGCGGTGGAACTTCCCGGGTGCCATGCCGCCCATGGTCTTGATGGTGAAAGAGTACACGCCGAACAGGTGAAGCAGGTATGCAATATAGCACACACCCAGCACAATGGCCAGAGAGCTGATGATCTTGGGGCCGTTGACCGCAACAGTATCCGCCATCAGGCAGAATACGCCGATGGGGGTCAGCTTAATGACACCCAGCATCACATTCATGACCACTTCATTCAGAGCGTTCATCAAATCCACCACAGGCTTAGCCTTTTCCCCGGTGACCAGAATGGCAGCACCGAAGGCTACGGCAATGACGATGACCTGGAGCATATTGGCATTGAAGAAGGCACCCCACATATTGCTGGGGAAGATATTCACGATGGTATCCATCAAATTGGAGCTCTTTGCCTCGTAGGTGGCATCGGCGGTTTCCAGAATGGGGAACGCACCCTTAAACAGATTGGCCACTGCCAGACCGATAATAATGGCCACAGCGGTGGTACCCATGTAGTACACCAGGGTCTTCCAGCCGATGGAGCCCACCTTCTTTACGTCGTCCATGCTGATCATACCGCAGATAATGCTGATGAGCACCACGGGAACGACTACCGCCTTCAGCAGATTCACGAAGATGGTACCAAAGGGCTTAATGTATGTAGAGATGATCGACACCCATTTTGCATCCCCGGAAGCAATGACACCAACCACAATACCCAGCACCATTGCGCCGAAAATCAGCAGAGGCAAACTGACCTTTTTCTTTTCTTTCATACTTCACATCACCTTTCTCTCTTTGATGGTTCGATTATACCATCCAATTTTGTACTCCGTAAATTGACAGGTTCCACAATCAAAAAATCTAAAAATTGTGTATTACAATCAAAAAGTTTTCGGTTTTCTTGTTAAAGAATTGACTTTTTTCGGTTTGCCATATAAACTGTGGCAATCTCCAAGCTCCACCGTCCCCGTAGGGGCGGATAGTATCCGCCCGCATTTGCGCACTACGTTGGATAACGCTCGGGTGGATAGCCCAGCACGACCGCATCCCTAAATGCCCAGGTTCCCTCGGGAGAAGGGGCAGCATAAGTGCTGCCGGGCACCGATTACGGAACGCTTCAGCCTTCGAGTAAACTGAAAACCTGCCCCTCTGCGGTGATATCCACGATGCGGTCACGGTAGTCCCCGCTCTCGGGCATTGCCTTCAGCTTGGGAATCACGGAAAGATCCCCCCAGCAGTGCATAGGGAACACCCGCTTGCAGTCCATGGCCTGTAAATACCCATGGATGCCCAGCCAAAAATTCCCCTCCAAGCGTCCGTCCAAGGGCAGGAAGGCCACGTCTACCCGCTCCCCGCGGAGCTGCTCCAGAGACTTTTGCCATGCTTTGTCGATCTTCTCCTGCCATGTGGGATCCTCTCCGATCCAGCTCCAGTCGTTCAGATCTCCTGCGTGGAACAGTCTGCCTGCGGGCGTATCCACCAGAAACGCTACCCCCGCATCATTGGAGCGAACGGTGCGCACAGTCAGGTCGTCGATATCCACCGTGACCCCCGCCGTCAGTCGGTGCACACGGCTGTCGTCAATGCCCAGCCCCGCTTTCCGCTTGGCGGACAGACGGATGCAGGAGGCGAGAATATAGGTCACATTGTCCATGCCAAGAGCAAAGATCCGAGGGGTATAATGATCCCCGTGGTGGTGACTGGCGAAGACATACAAGGGCTTGCTGCGGTCAAATGGGGGCAGGGGGCTCTCCCCCGTCCAGTCAAACAGCAAATTCAATGATTCGGTTTCTGCCAAAAACGCACTATGCCGCAAAAATGTGATCTTCATTGTGTTCCTTTCCGAGTTTTCCACTGTATCTTGTGGGAATGTGGGAAACTCTGTGGGAAATGTTAAAAACTCTGTATTATGTAAACACCAGCTCCACCACTTCGTCCATGGTGTAAGCGGTGTAGGTGGGCATAATATTGGGGTCATGGGGCTTGCGCTTGGCATTGTACCAAATGGTGTCCACCCCGCCGTTGATGCCGCCGCGAATGTCGGAGGTCAGGCTGTCCCCCACCATGACCGCACGGGACTTGTCCGTGAGCCCGATAATGGCAAAGACCTTGTCGAAATACTCCTTGTCGGGCTTCTGGCAGCCCATGTCCTCGGAAATAAACATCTGCTTGATGTAAGGCTTAATGGGGGACTTCTCGAACCGCCCTACCTGAGCCGTGTGCATCCCGTTGGTGAGGATGTATAGGGTGCAGCGCTCCGCCAGTCTGCGGACCATATCCTCCGCCCCGGGGAGCATGATGGAGTGTTCTCCCAGCCGCTGCTGATAATAGCGGTTCAGAGCAAGGGGCTCCCCTTGCTTTCCCACATAGTCCAGCAGCTTTGCGAACCGCTCATAGGACAGCTCCTCCTTGGTGACCTGCTTCAAATCGAAGGCCTTCCACAAGGCAGAGTTGATTTTATGGTAAAAGCCAAAAATGTCCTCGGTCATGGGAACGCCGAGGCTTTCCACCGTATCTCTCAAGGCCAGCTCCTCCGATGCCTCGAAATCCCAAATCGTCATATCCGCATCCAGCAGCACAATATCGTACATAGTCCTCCTCCATTTTTCAGCTCGCACGAACAAATCCTGTATCGTTTCAATTCTGCCCGGTAACGATTTTGCGGCAATCGTCCCACATCCCGCTCAAACGAACATGGTTCATCCACACCCGTAGGGACACCCCTTGCGGGTGTCCTTTTTGGCACATCTCCGCAATCATCCACCTCACCCGTAGGGTGGGGGCTTGCTCCCGCCGCATTCGACTGCCGCACAAAACGTAGTTCGCTCCTACATTTTTCTATCATACCCTATCATACAAAAATTGTACAGAGTACATATTTTTTCGTCATCGGAAAAAACTATCCCCATTGGAGGGATCGACCATGAACAACAAACGCTTGGGGCGGCAAACCGTAAAGCTCACCCACCCGCCCGTCATTACCACATGGGCCTCGGTGGTGGGGAAGTTAGAGGGCGAGGGGCCACTGGGGCGCTGCTTCGATGCAATAAGCTCCGACAGCTATTTCGGGCAGGACACCTGGGAACAGGGAGAAAGCGAAATGCTCCGCCGCTGCTTCCGTCTGGCCTGCCAAAAAGGGGACATCTCCCCCGCACAATTGGACTATCTCCTCAGCGGCGACCTGCTGAACCAGTGCACAGGCTCGGCCTTTGCCCTGCGGGACGTGCCCGTGCCCTACTTCGGGCTGTACGGTGCCTGCTCCACCATGGCGGAGAGCCTAAGCTTGGGTGCCCTGCTGGTGGACGGAGGCTTCGGGGACATGGTCTGCGCCGCCACAGCCAGCCATTTCTGTTCCAGTGAACGGCAGTTCCGCTTTCCTCTGGAATACGGCGGCCAGCGTACCCCCACCGCGCAATGGACGGTAACGGGTTCGGGAGCGGTGATTTTACGCAGCAAGGGAAGGGGCCCACGGGTGACCCATGTGACCACGGGCATCATCACCGACAAGGGCATCACCGATGCCGCCAACATGGGTGCCGCCATGGCCCCCGCCGCATACAGCACCCTCACCGCCCATTTCCGTGACACAGGCCGCAGCCCCATGGACTATGATGCCATCTTCACAGGGGACTTGGGTGCCATCGGCCATCGGGCCGTATTGGAGAGCTTCGGGAAAACGGGCTATGACCTGTCCGACCGCTATTTCGACTGCGGGCTGCTGATGTTTGACCGAGACAAACAGGACGTCCACGCGGGAGGCTCGGGCTGCGGCTGCGCAGCAGCGGTGCTGTGCGGACACATACTGCCCAATCTGCAAAAGGGGCTGTGGAAACGGGTGCTGTTCACCGCCACGGGGGCACTGCTGTCCGCCACCTCTCCACTGCAGGGGCTGTCCATCCCCGGCATTTGTCACGGGGTCGTGATCGAATCGGAGGTGTGACCATGGAGCTGCTTTGGAGCTATGGGAAAGCCTTTTTGGTAGGGGGCTGTCTGTGCCTTGTGGGGCAGCTGCTCATTGACAAAACAAAGCTCACCCCCGCTCGCATCCTGACGGCATATGTGGTAACAGGGGTGATCTTGAACGCAGTTGGCATTTACGAGCCCTTTGCCCAATGGGCAGGGGCGGGAGCCACGGTGCCACTCTTGGGCTTCGGCAACACCCTTGCAAAGGGCGTACGGAAGGCAGTGTCTGAGCAGGGCTTCTTGGGCATCTTCAGCGGCGGACTCACAAGCTGTGCGGGAGGCATCACCGCAGTGGTGTTCTTCGCTCTGCTGGCAGCGGTGTTATGTAAACCCAAAGACAAGACAAAATGATCTCCTTCCCACCGAAATCTTCCTCCCATGTAGAGGCGGCAACTTGCCGCCTCATCCCCTACGGGAGTGTAGGTCTAACCTCCGCTCCGAAATCCTTGCGGCCGTAGGGAGCGTCGTCCTCGACGCTCCGAGCTGCAGATGGAT
>JAFQDR010000157.1 GCA_017415945.1 Oscillospiraceae bacterium | reverse complement strand
TTCGGGAACAAGCGTATCTACATCGATAACATATGCGTCGTTACGACCGTTCTTTCTCCATCGTTCCATAAGAACACCCCCTGTTTCTTCTATTATACCAGAAACAGAGGGTGTGGTCTATTTTTTTGACAGGCTGGAACAAAGGCAGCCGCATTATGCGGCTGCCTTTGTTTGTATATGATGGGATCAGTCGTTGTAACCGTTGGGGTTCTTGCTCTGCCATGCCCATGCGTCACGGCACATATCATCCAGATTGTACTGTGCCTTCCACCCCAGCTCGTCGGTGCTCTTTTCGGGGTCTGCGTAAACCATACCCAAGTCACCGGGACGGCGGGGGGCGATCACATAGGGGATCTTCTGGCCGGTCACACGTTCGAATGCATGAACCATGTCCAGTACGCTGTAGCCGGTGCCTGTGCCCAGATTGAACACATTTTCACCCTTATGGGTCTTCATGTATTCAATGGCTGCCACATGGCCGCGGGCCAGGTCAACCACATGGATGAAGTCACGAACACCGGTACCGTCGGGGGTATCGTAGTCGTTGCCGAATACGCTCAGGTATTCGCGGCGGCCTACCGCAACCTGGGTGATATAGGGCATCAAATTGTTGGGGATACCCTGGGGGTCTTCACCGATGAGACCACTGCTGTGTGCGCCGAGGGGGTTGAAGTAGCGCAGCAGCACAACGCTCCAGCCTGCGTCGGCGAAGGAGGTATCACGCAGGATCTGCTCGGACATATACTTAGTCCAGCCGTAGGGGTTGGTGCACTTACCGGTTTCGCATACCTCACGCAGAGGCATGGTGTTGTCGCCGGAGTAAACGGTGGCGGAGGAGGAGAACACGATGTTCTTGACACCGTGGTCGCGCATTGCCTGACACAGGGTGATGGTGGAGTTCAGGTTGTTATCATAGTATTCCAGAGGCATCTGGACGGATTCGCCCACAGCCTTCAGACCTGCAAAGTGAATGGCGCAGTCAATGTCCTTGTGGGTGTCGAAAATCTGATCCAGCACAGCGCGGTCACGGACATCGGCTTGGTAGAAGGTGACCTTCTTGCCTGTGATCTGTTCGACTCGTTCCAGAGACTTGCGGTTGCTGTTGACCAGATTGTCAATGACTACAACATCGTATCCTCTTTCCAGCAGCTCCACGCAGGTGTGGCTGCCGATATAACCGGCACCGCCGGTAACAAGCACGCTCATTCTGTTTCCTCCTTGATAATGCGTTCCATTTCTGCCCACTTCTGTTCCATATCCGCTACCAGCTTGAACTGGGTGCGGCAGCGGTCCAGATTGTGGGTATCGTAGTGGGTCTTGAAGTAGTTGTCACCGTCCAGATAGTCGGTGAGGAAGCGGACACCGCATTCCAGGGTCATCATCTTTGCGCCCATGGGCATCATTTTGCGTTCCTGATCGGTGAGGCCGGGGCATTCCTGCAGGAAGCCGCGGGCATAGATGCGGAACAGCTCCAGGCTCATTTCTACCTTGCTCAGGTCCTTTTCATCTTCCGCAGCGGTGGATGCGCCGAAGCGAATGGAGTCGCCGAAGTCATACAGGCTCAGACCGGGCATAACGGTGTCAAGGTCGATGACACACAGAGCCTTCTTGGTTTCTGCATCCAGCATAACGTTGTTGAGCTTGGTATCGTTGTGGGTAACACGAGTGGGCAGGAGACCCGCAGCCTGCTGGTCAACCAGAATGGATGCTTCTTCCGCACGAGCCAGTGCGAACTCGATTTCTGCCTGTACGCCTGCAGCACGACCGCAGGGGTCTGCAGCCAGGGTTTCACGGAAGATGCGGTAACGGTCCTTGGTGTTGTGGAAGTTGGGGATGGTTTCGGACAGCGTTTCAGCGGGGAAGTCCTTCAGCATCTGCTGGAAGCGACCAAAGCCGATGGCACTCTGGTAGAAATCCTCGGGGGTTTCCGCAGCCTGCAGGCACAGGGAATCCTCGATAAAGTCATATACACGGTAGTAGGTGCCGTCGCCGTAGTCCAGGAAGCAGTCACCATCTACGGTGGGGATCAGGGTCAGGGTACCGCGGGGATCATCGGTGCGCTCACGCAGGTAGGAGGTGACAGCGGAGATGTTTGCCATCAGTGCGGGAACATCCTTAAATGCGCGGGTGCTGATCTTCTGCAGAATGTAGCGTCTCTTGGATTCGGTGACGACTACATAGGTCACGTTCACATGACCGCAGCCATAGGGGTCACAGCTGACCGCGGGGGTGTCCAGCTGAAAGCGGCTCAATACATCCTTCAACAGTTCGTTCATTTCCAGAGAACCTCCTCATAAATTCCTTCTGCCTTCATCTTGGCGATTGCGTTCTGAACGGATTCAAGGTCTTCACGGTAGGTAACACCATACCAGGTTTCTTCGCAGGGCAGAACCTGTACGCCTGCGGAGCCGTCTTCCAGCTGTTCGTTGACAACGAAGGGCAGGAAGTATTCGCACTTGGCGGGGTTCACAGGCAGATTCTTGTCCAGGAAAGCGGGGAAGCGATCCCACAGCTCGTCCAGCAGACCGTTTGCAAAGCCCCACATGTTCATGGAGACGATGGTTTCGCCGGGCAGGAAGGTGAAGGTTTCGCCGCCGTCCTCGGAGAATGCGGCATCGTTGCCCTGCTTTACAATGTGGGTACGTTCGGTAATGCCCTTGAGCATGCCGCCTTCGGTTTCGCATACACCGCGTGCTACGGAGCCGTGCTCAGTAACGGTGTTGCGGACACGGTAGCCCACCATGGCGTAGCTGCCCTTATCGGGGTTTGCAGCCAGGAAATCATAAATTGCGGAGAATGCGGTGCGGCCGTAGAAGTCGTCGGCGTTGATGACAGCGAAGGGGCCTTCTACCTGACCCTTGCAGCATGCCACTGCATGACCGGTACCCCAAGGCTTGCTGCGTTCAGCGGGAACTGCGTAGCCCTCGGGCAGACGATCCAGCTCCTGATAAATGTAGGATACGTTGAAGTACTTTTCCATGCGGTTGCCGATGCGTTCACGGAAGTCAGCTTCCATTTCACGCTTGATGATGAAAGCAACATCACGGAAGCCTGCGCGATATGCGTCGTACAAAGAGAAGTCGATGATAATGTGACCCTTGTCGTCCACAGGGGTGATCTGCTTGGGGCCACCGAAACGGCTGCCCATACCTGCAGCCATGATTACTAATACAGGATTTTTCATATCTTCCTCCACATTATGATTCGGCTGCGGTTCTCCGCTTAATTTTTGGCGGATCACGCAAAAATATTTGTAAACTCACTGTTTATATAGTATCATTATTTTAGAATAAATCAATTACTAACTGCTTATTTGTGTTGAAATATAACCAAACCCCAATGATATTTGCCTTTTTGGAAAGTGAGGTATTTTATGATCCGCAGCACCACCGACCCTGCGTTTCTCCGCTGGGGCAGCCCCGTTTCATCTTCCCATGAGGAGATGCTTTTCCGTGAGCTGCGTACCCTGCAGGGAGAGCCCGTGACCATGTATTGTCCCGATTGCGACACCCTTTGGGGCTATGGCAGCGGTATGACCGTTTTGCTGATCGAGGATGAGGGCACCCTCCACAGATTCTATTTGGATCGGGCTGTGCAGCTGCGAAAAGGTGTACGCTTTGGCTTTGCACCTCTGCAGGGGAACAGCTGCATCATGCATCAGGCAACACTGATGCCGGAACGCTTCATGGACGGCTCCGTACTATGTCCACGCTTTACGGCGGCCCTGCAGCCTATGCAGATCTTTACCTGCCTGTCACAGCATACGGAGGACGGCTTCTATTTCTCCGGGGAGCAGCATCAGCCCATGGAGCTGGTGTGGCTGAAGCGGGGTGTGCTGCACAATTACTGCGGCGGGGTAGATCATATTCTGCATGCAAAGGAGCTGTTTCTGATCCCCTCCGACCAGTGGCATATCCAGTACGCGGAGGATGCGGTGCAGTTTCTGACCATATCCTTCCTTTGGGAGGGAAGGGAGCTTGGAAATTTGGAGGGCGTGCCGCTGAAGGTCTCTGCCGAAGCGGAGCGATACCTTACGGCAATCCAGCGGGAGGTAGCGGAACAGAGCGCAGACAAGGATGAGTTTATGCATGCCGCCCTAAAGCTGCTGCTGATCCAACTGCAAAGACAGCGGGAAGCTGCTCCCATGGTATCCCGACCGTCTCCTGTGGCGGAACAAATGCACCGCCAAATCATCGATAAAGCTATGCAGGCGGTGTCCGCCAATATCCGCGGGAAATACACCGTACCGGAGCTGGCAGCAGCGGTGAATGTGAGCCAGACCCATTTGACCAATCTCTTTCAGCAGTATCTGGGAATGTCACCTGCAAAATATATCACCCGTATCCGTATTGAGGAATGCAAGCAGCTGCTGATGGGCGGAGAGCTGAGTGTGGGAGAAATCGCGGATATGATGGGATATGCGGGCGTACCCCATTTCTGCAAGCAGTTTCGTCAGTGGACGGGGCTTTCTCCTGCAGGTTTTGCCAGACAGCGTAAAAACAGTGCTGTGAAAAAGCAATGATTACATTTCAAACTCATATTTTCGGCTAAACCGATTTTTTGAAAAATCCCCACAGTTCATTGGAGCTGTGGGGATCTTACTTTTAGATGGCTTTGCCCTTGAAAATGATGGTGCGGGCAGAGAGGTCGGATTTGTTCAGCAGAACAATGGAAGCTTCCTTGCCAATGTCCAAGCTGCCTGCACGGTCATCGATACCGATGGCACAGGCAGGGTTATAGCTTGCCGCACGCACTGCGTCAGCCATGGGGATGCCCATGGAGATGGCCTGCTTCATGCAGCCCATAAGAGAGGTAACGGAGCCTGCCAGAGTTTCGGGGTGACCGACGATGGTGGCACGGTTACCGTGAACCTCGATCTCCTGACCGCCGAAGGGGTACTGCCCGTCGGGCATACCCGTTGCGCGGAGAGAGTCGGAAATGAGAACCATGCGCTCCGCACCGAACAGACGGAAGGTCAGACGGACGATGGCTTCATGGATATGGATGCCGTCGCAGATCAGCTCCGCACGGACACCGGGGCTGTTGAAGGCAGCGCCGATGACAGCGGGCTCGCGGTGGTGAATGGGGGGCATGCCGTTGTACAGGTGGGTGGCATGACTTGCCCCTGCCGCAAAGGCTTCCATTGCGGTGTCATAGTCCGCGACTGTATGGCCTACGGATACGGTAACACCCATCTCGGTGGCTTTCTTGACAAAATCGATGCCGCCGGGCTGTTCGGGAGCCATGGTGATGAGCTTTACACAGCCGCCGGAGGCTTCCTGCAGCCGCGCCAGCATTTCCGCATCGGGGTCACGGAGGAAGTCCGCGTTCTGTGCCCCGCGCTTGGCGTAGGACAGGAAGGGGCCTTCCAGGTGGGCACCGACTACTTCCGCACCGCTTGTGCTTTCCTCGCGGTGGGCAGCTACGTTTTTGCAGATTTCCATCAGCGTTTCTTCGGACAGAGTCATGCTGGTGGGAGTAATGTAGGTAACGCCTTCACTGAGCTCATAGTCGGCAATGCGCTGCAGTCCCTCGCGGGTGGCATCGCTGAAATCCTCGCCTACCGCACCGTGAAAATGTACATCCACCAGACCGGGAATCACATAGCAGTCAGCAGCGTCGATCACAACATCGTCACTGCTTGCGCCGGAGATCAGCGCACCGTCTGTGTAAAGGTCACGCTGCACAAAGCCCTGTTCAAGGTCAAAGACCAGACCGCCTTTGATGATCATACTCGAACCTCCTTGTGATTACTTGGATGCTGCCAGAGAGGCCGCTGCCATGGACTGACCGACACGGCGGAACTTTTCGTCGGGCAGGGTCAGCTGAATTGCTGCGTTGACCTCGGGATATTCGTCTTCCAGAACCTTCTTGCAGGTTTCCAGCAGCAGGTCGCCGCCCTTACCGCTCATAACGCGGCCCAGCATGAGAACGTACTTGAAGCCATAGTTATCGTAGTAGTAAGCCAGAGTGTGGCCCAGATAGACACCGATGTCATAGAACACCTTTGCTGCTCTGGGGTCATCGGCTTCCATCAGATTCTGCACAGCCTTCAGCTTCTGTGCGGGGGTAGCATCCTCGTCCAGCTCAATGCCCGCACGGGGAGCCAGCTTAATGACGCTGTCCTGAGAGAAGTACTTGCAGCCTGTGCCGATATCTCCGGACCATTCGTCTTCCATGGCATCGGGGTTTGCGTCAACGGGGCAGAATGCCAGCTCGTTCAGCCAGCCTGTGACGTTGCCGTTTCCGTCGATGTAGCCAACTGCTTCGGAGGTGCCCATTGCGATGCCCAGAATGTTATTGTCATTCAGGCTCATTGCCCCTGCCAAAGCGGATACGTCACCGTCGTTTGCCACTGCGTAGGGGACGTCGCCGAAGGTGTCGTGGATGGCACGGATGTAAATATCACGCACCACGTCAGAACGCTGGATCTCGGTAGGCACGGACAGGAACAGAGATGCGGTCATTGCACGGTCGTTGATGAAAACGCCTGCGGAGGATACACCCACCGCATCCACTCGAGGCATATGCTCGGCGGCAGTTTTCAGAGCTGCGACAATGCCGTCGTAGTGATACTGAGGGTCGGGAGTGACCTTGGGCAGCCATACGACCTCCTCGGAGTATACGGTCTCACCGTCGATCACAGCGGAAACCTTACGGTCGGAACCGCCTGCGTCAAAACCGATGCGGCATCCGTCCAGATGACCGCCGATAGGCTTGGGCAGGTCCATGGATTCGGGAACCTGTTCGGTCAGAATGACTTCAAAGGGGCTGTCAAAAATATTGGACATGAAATCATAGTCGAATTCACGAGCGCCGCCCTTGCAGTATACGGAGCTCAGATATTCATAAACGTCCTTATCGGTGACATAAACACGGAAGCCGCCCTTCATCCACAGCAGATTCTTTACCAGACGGTCAATGTAATAATTGTCAGCGGCAGCCATTTCGGGGGTGCCGTGAATATAGGTGTGGGTGGTAGCCATCTGCTTGTCCGCACGCTCCACAGCGATGGAAATGGGCTTCTCGGCACCTACAAGAAATGCCTGATTGAACTTCAGCAGAGGGGTGAATTCAGGGTCGAGGATGGGCTTGTTTTTGATTTCAACATTTACGTTATAACGGTCCATGATAATTTCCTCCTTATGTTGTAAAATGTTACATGATTCAATTCTACCATATTGTTACGTAAAAGTCATTAGATATGTTGAAAAAAATGGGGATTTTGCAGCTTAATTTTTGTGTGATATGCTGCTATAACGCTTCTGCTGCGGCTTTTGCACGGTCGATTATTGCGGCGGGAATTGCATATCCATCGGCGGAGGTGCCGGCGCACACAATGCTGTCCAAAAGCTTCCATCCGCACATACGGAATACATAATTTGCTGAGCTGATTGCAACGGAAAATGCCTGCTCACGGGGATCCCCCTGGGCATAGATGGCGATGACCTTTTTCCCGGGGTGGCGGGGGATGAAGTCAGCATCCATCATGGGGTAGAGGCGGTCCAGAAGCACCTTGCCCTGTCCCGCAATACCGCTGAAATAAATGGGGAAGCCTGCGATGATACCGTCACAGGCTGTGAGCTTTTCAAACAGACCGTCGTTGATGGCGCAGCCGTCATGGATGCGGCAGTAAAGACAGCCTCTGCAGCACTGCAGCTGCGGAGCGGTCAGGTCAATGTATTCTACGGTGCAGCCCCGTGCTTCGGCAGTTTGGGCCGCGGTGCGTACCAAAGCGGTGCTGACGCTGTTGGGCGATCCGCTTGCGGTAAATGCCAGGATGTGTGACATAAAATCCCTCCTTATTCTGCTTCCATTATAATGCATTTCCGTGAATATACAATCAATGTGTTATACAAATTCTTTTTGGATTGACAGATTATTGGCAATTTCAACAAAAATCGACTTGAAAACTTTCCGCCGCTCTCGGAAAATCTATGGAAATCTGCTCTATTTTGTGTTAGACTGAATATGATTAAATGAGATTATTGTGGAGGAATCCATATATGGAATATACCGAAAAGCGTCTGGATGGGGAAACCAAGTATTCCGGCGTAATCGTGGACGTTACTTTGGACAATGTGGAGCTGCATGACGGTACCCGCACCAAGCGTGAGGTGGTGCATCATCCCGGCGGCGTGACCATTCTTGCTGTGGATACGGATGGTATGGTATATTGCGTGCGCCAGTATCGCTATGTGTTCGGCAGAATGATGCTGGAGGCCTGTGCGGGAAAATTAGAGTACGGTGAGGATCCCCGCAGCGCCGCCTTGCGGGAGCTGAGCGAGGAAACAGGTCTTGTATGTGATGAGCTGCTGGAGCTGGGTGAGTCTTATGCTACCCCCGGCTACTGCTCCGAGGTGCTGCATATTTATCTGGCGCTGGGGCTCCATCAGCAGGAGGCCCACCCCGATGCAGGGGAATTTGTGAACGTGGAAAAGTACCACATCTATGATCTGCTGGACATGGTCATGGACGGCAGGATCAAGGACGGCAAGACCATTATTGCGGTTTTGAAGGCAGTGAGAGTGCTGGAGGAACGGGGCTATTTGGCTTGATACATTGCAATAGCAATGGGAATGTGTTATAATATATCAGTTTGACAATAGAGAGAAAACACATACGGGGATAGGCAGAATCCCTTCTTTGTCATGTTTATATATAGGAGACAGGTGAGATTTTGGATAGATATTTGATTCAGGGTGGCAGACCCCTGCAGGGAACCGTGGAAATCAGCGGCGCGAAAAATGCTGCGGTGGCCATTATTCCCGCTGCTCTCATGGTCAACGGCGTTGTGGTTCTGGAGAACCTCCCCCGCATCAGCGATGTGGATAAGCTGCTGACCATTCTGGAGCATCTGGGGGCGAAGGTACGCCACATTGATAATAATACCACGGAGATCGACTGCCGTGAAGTGCATTTTCAGGATGCACCCTTTGACTTGATGCGCAAGATTCGCGCTTCCTACTATTTGATCGGTGCCATGCTGGGCCGTTTCGGCACCGCAAAAACCACCATGCCCGGAGGCTGCAATTTCGGTGCTCGTCCCATTGACCAGCATATCAAGGGAATGGAAGCTCTGGGAGCTGACGTAGTGGTGGAAAACGGCTTTATTTACGCCAACGCACCTATGGGTGGTCTGGTTGGCGGCAAGGTTTGTCTGGATATGGTTTCCGTTGGGGCCACCATGAATATTATGCTGGCGGCGGTCTTTGCCAAGGGCAGAACCATCATCGAAAATGCGGCACGTGAGCCCCATATCGTTGACCTTGCGAACTTCTTGAACTCTATGGGTGCGGATGTCCGTGGTGCGGGTACCGATACCCTGAAGATCTTCGGCGTGGAAGAGCTCCATGGGGGCACCTACGCCATTATCCCCGACCAGATCGAGGCGGGCACCTTTATGTGTGCCGCAGCTGCCACCGGTGGGGATGTGACTGTGAACAACGTCATCCCCCGCCACTTGGAGTGTATCAGCTCCAAGCTCCGTGAAACGGGGGCTGTGGTGGAGGAATTGGAAAACGCGGTGCGTGTGTACCGTACCAAGCCCTTGAAGCCCACCAAGATCAAGACCCAGCCTTATCCCGGCTTCCCCACGGATATGCAGCCCCAGATGGGTGTGCTGCTGGCTCTGGCGGATGGGGACGGCATCATTAACGAAAGCATTTACGATACTCGTTTCAAATATTGCGAAGAACTGCGCCGTATGGGTGCGGACATTGAGGTGACCAATGCGAAGGCTGTGTTCCATGGTGTGAAGCAGCTGCATGGGGAACGTGTGCGTGCCTGCGACCTGCGTGCGGGTGCGGCTGTGGTCATTGCGGGGTTGTGTGCCGATGGCGTGACCAGTGTGGAGGATATCCACTACATTGAGCGCGGCTATGAGGATTTTGTGGGCAAGCTGACCGGACTGGGTGCGAAAATTCGCAAGGAAAGCGACGAGTGCCTGTCCAAGAAGGCTTGGTAAGCTGCGAATGGAAATTACAACATTTGCAAGCGGGTCCAAGGGGAACTGCTGCTTTGTGAAGGCAGGGGAGACTGCGCTGCTGATCGATGCGGGGATCTCCTTTGCTCGCATCAAAAAACAGCTGGGAGAGCTGTGCTATACTCCCGATGATCTGCAGGGAGTGTTCGTGACCCACGAGCATTCTGACCATGTGAAGGGACTTGCCACTTTGCTGAAGAAAACGGAGCTGCCTGTGTACGCGCCCGCTTTGGTGGCGAAGAGCCTGCGCGGGATGCTGCCCTGCTTTGCAGACCGTATCTGCACCATTCCCATTCGACAGCCAATTAAGGTAGAAGAACTGACGGTGACCTCCTTTGAGACCCCTCACGATACCCCCCAGTCTGTGGGCTATCGCATTGACCGCGGCAGTGAGAGCTTCAGCCTCTGCACGGACTTGGGACATATTACCGATGAGGTGCTGGATCACATTACCTATTCGGGGTCTGTACTCATTGAGTCCAACCATGATGTGACCAGACTGAAGCTGAGCAGCTATCCCGTGTATCTGCAGGAGCGCATCCTGTCCAATCGGGGCCATTTGAGCAACGAGGCCTGTGCCCGTATGGCTGTTTGGCTTGCGGAGCATGATACCAAGCAGTTCATTTTGGGACATATCAGTCAGGAGAGCAATACCCATCGCATGGCACTGAATGTGGTCGGTGGCGCACTGGCGGATGCGGGCTACGGCGACCTTCTGTGTGTGACCGCCCCTCAGGATGAGCAGGTGACGGTATTCGAAAGAGGTGTGCAGCCATGATGACTGTGAAGCTCATTTGCGCAGGGCGCATGAGAGAAAAGTTCTACATAGAAGCTTATAAGGAATACGTCAAGCGATTGGCGGCATTTTGTAAATTTGAGGAAGCGGAAATCGCCGAGGTTAAGACCGACGATGATGCCTCCGAGAAGGAGATCGAGCAGGCTCTGAACAAGGAGGCTGACGAGATCCTCGGCAAGATCCCTCAGGGAGCCTTTGTGATCGCTATGTGTGTGGAAGGGAAGAAGCTGTCCAGTCCGGGACTTGCGGATCTGGTGGCACAGCGCAGCATGAGCGGAGTCAGCAAGATCTGCTTTGTGGTGGGCAGCTCCAACGGGCTGCACCCAAGGGTGAAGCAGAGAGCGGATTTTCGGCTGTCCATGTCGGATATGACCTTCCCTCATCATTTGGCGAGGGTCATGCTGGCGGAACAGATCTACCGTGCCTTTACCATTAACGCGGGACGGAAATACCACAAATAAATTCGATTGAGAGATTCCCCGCTGAACGCGATGGAAAACGGGTTTTATGTGCGCACATTCGCTGCGCTCACACACTTAAAATCCTGAAATGTGTTTTTCGCTTCGCACATGTCGGCTCGAAAAACGGATTAAATTTTGTTTCGCATGGTTGATGCGAAATTCTGCGAAGCTGTTTCAAGCGACGCATAACATACATCGTTTATAAACCCCAATCTATATACCGCACCCAAAGGGTGCAAAATTCAATTCAAAGGGAGACGATACCAATGAGAAACTTCAAAGAAGAGTACCAGCGTTGGCTGGACAGCCCCGCACTGAGCGAAGCAGAATGGCAGGAACTGAAGGCAATCGAAAACGATGAAAAGGAAATCGAAAGCCGTTTCTTTGAACCCCTGTCCTTTGGCACCGCAGGTCTGCGCGGCACTCTGGCAACCGGTCTGCGCAACATGAACATCCATGTTGTCCGTCACGCAACCCAGGCATTTGCAAACGTCATCAAGGCGGAAGGCGAAGAAGCTGTTGCAAGAGGCATCTCCATCGCTTACGACTGCCGTATCAACAGTGACGTGTTCGCTCGTGAAGCAGCTTGCGTTATGGCAGCAAATGGCATCAAGGCTCTGCTGACCGAAAGCCTGCGTCCCACTCCCGAACTGTCCTTCATGGTTATCCGTTACGGCACCATCGCAGGCATCAACATTACCGCTTCTCACAACCCCAAGGAATACAACGGCTACAAGGTATACTGGTCCGACGGCGCACAGCTGCCTCCCCAGCACGCTGATGCTGTTGCAGCGGAAATGGAACGTATCGACATCTTCTCCGACATCAAGATTGCTGACTTTGACGAAGCAGTTGCTTCCGGCATGATCAAGATCATGGGCAAGGAAACCGACGAAGCTTTCCTGGAATGCGCTCTGGGTCAGGTGATCTATCAGGAAGAAATCGACAAGGCTGCTGATGTGAAGATCGTATTCACTCCCTTCCACGGCACCGGTCACATTCTGGTTCCCGAAGCTCTCAAGCGTGCAGGCTTCAAGAACATTTACCCCGTTGCTGAACAGATGGTAATCGACGGTAACTTCCCCACCGTAGCAAGCCCCAACCCCGAAAACCCCGAAGGTTTCTATCTGGGCGTTGAGCTGGCTGACAAGGTAGGCTCCGACCTGATCATCGGCACCGACCCCGACGCTGACCGTATCGGCGTTATGGTTCGCGGCGACGACGGCAAGTTCCTGCCCATCACCGGCAACCAGATGGGCGCTCTGCTGCTGGACTACATCATCACTGCTCGCAAGGCTACCGGCACCATGCCCGAAAACCCCGCAGCTCTGAAGTCTCTGGTTTCCTCCGAAATGACCCGCGTCATTGCTGAAGCAAACGGCGTTTACATGGCAGAAACCTTCACCGGCTTCAAGTTCCTGGCAGAAAAGATCAACCAGTTCAAGGCAGAAGGCACCCACAACTTCATTCTGGCTTTCGAAGAATCCTACGGCTACATGGTAGGCGACTACGTACGTGACAAGGACGCAGTTACCGCTGCTGTTATCATCGCTGAAATGGCTGCTTACTACTACAACAGAGGCATGAACCTGAAGCAGGCTCTGGATGCTCTGTATGTCAAGTACGGCTGCTTCGCAGAAAAGACCATCAACCTGGTCATGCCCGGTCTGGACGGTCTGAAGAACATGAAGCTGCTGATGGCTGATCTGCGCAACGAACCTCTCAAGGAAATTGGTGGCACCAAGGTCATCCGCATCCGCGACTACCAGGACGGCAGCATCTACGTTGCAGGTCTGGGCAAGGTCGAAACCATGGACATGAAGAACTCCAACATCCTGTACTACGAACTGGAAGACGGTACCTCCTTCATCGTTCGTCCCTCCGGCACCGAACCCAAGGTCAAGGTTTACATCATGACCCGCGGCGAATCCATGGACGAAGCATGGGGCAAGATCGACACCTACTCCGCATTCGCACAGACCCTGAAGAGATAATCTTCTCAACGCAATACACGAACACCCTCGACAATCGTCGGGGGTGTTTTTGCATGGACGTACTACCGCACCAAATCGTAGGGGCGAACATTGTTCGCCCGCTTACTGCGCAGTACGTCGGAGAAAGGCGGGCGGTTAATAACCGCCCCTACGAGTGCGTGGGAGACGGACCGTCGGGGAAGACGGTCCCTACGAGTGCGTGGGAGACGGACCGTCGGGGACGACGCTCCCTACGGTAAGTGATGCCGTGGGTGCGCCGGTGTGGGGGACAAAAAACGGCGGGAGCAAGCGCCCGCCCTACGAGGGAGATAGATTTCGGTGCGGTGCAAAAATTAGAACTTGGATTTCATTTGTCTATGGAAATTCCCGGGGGTTCGCGGTACAATGGTACTATCAAATCAAATTGGGAGTGACCTGTATGGACGTTGCGAAATTGGCAGACCGCATGACGGCGGAAACCGAAAATATCATTTACGGCAAGCGGGAGCAGATCCGTTTGTTTATTATGGCGATCCTTGCGCAAGGCCATGTGCTGCTGGAGGACCTGCCCGGGGTAGGCAAGACCACCCTCATTAAGACCGTGGCGGCCATCAGCGGCTGTGGCTCCAAGCGTATTCAGTTCGTGCCCGATCTGCTGCCTGCGGATATTGTGGGCATGAACATCTATGACCGCAACACAGGGGAGTTTCGTCGGATGCCCGGTCCCGTGTTCACCAATCTGCTGCTGGCAGACGAGATCAACCGCGCGGTGCCCCGTACACAGTCGGCACTGCTGGAGGCTATGGAAGAACGTCAGGTGACCATTGACGGGGAAAGCTCCAAGCTGCCCGACCCCTTTGTGGTCATGGCCACCCAGAACCCCGTGGAATCCGAATCTACCTTCCGTCTGCCTGCGGCGCAGATGGACCGCTTTCTCATTCGCCTGTCCATGGGATATCCCACACCCGAGGAAGAACGGGATCTGCTGTACTCTCTGGGAGATAGCATCCCTATGGAACGTCTGAATGTTGTGACCTCTCCCGAGGAGCTGAAGCAGGCTCGTGAAGCCATCGCCGATGTGACCGTTGCCAAGTCTGTGGCGGAGTATCTGGTGGCTGTGGTTACCGCAACCCGCACGGATCCCATGGTTCGTATGGGGGCCAGCCCTCGTGCATCCCGTGCACTGTTCCGCGCTGCCAAGGCTTGGGCCGCTATGGAGGGACGCAGCTTCGTGACACCCGACGATATCCAGACCCTTGCCAAGCCTGTATTGGCACACCGCCTGCTGGTGACCAATGAGGCACGCATCTCGGGCATTACTGCGGAGCAGGTCATTGCATCTATTTTGGAGGCTGTACCTGTGCCCCCTGCTGTGGGAGAGGAATTCCATGAAAACTAAGGGAAACCGAGCCAAAAGCTCCAGTCTCATGGTGTCCGACCCCGCACTGGGGCTGCTGGCACTGGGATTGGCTGTGGCACTGTGGCGCAAAGCGGTGCTTATGGCGGGGTTGTGCCTGTTTTTCCTGCTGCTGGGTGTGGTGTGCCGCGTGTGGTGTGACCGTGCCACCAAGGGACTGCGGCTGCATATGGAATGTCCGCGGACAAGGCTGTTCCCCGGGCAGGAGACCACCATTTCCTATGAGGTGACCAACGACAAGCTGCTTCCGTTGGTGTGGATGGAGCTGAGCCAAAACGGCCCCGAACGGGACTGTCTCATTCCCGACGATGCCTTTGAGCGGTATCAGGTGCCCTATGAGGACAGAGAACGTCCCGTACACTTCCTGCGACAGTCCTTCTCCTACATCGGCAGCTTTCAGACAGTTCGCATTGACAGCCGATGGAAAGCGGAACGCCGTGGACTGTATGTGATAGATAAATTGGTGGCACGCTCGGGGGACGGCTTCGGCTTGGCTCAAAAGGAGCATACCCTGTCCTCCAAGGATGTGCCTATGATCGCTGTGTACCCCCGTCCCGTGGATGTGGATCTCTCCCTGTTCCTGCGGCCCCGCTGGGATGCCAATGTGGGCAATCGGGGCTGGATGGAAGACAACACCGTGCTCCGAGGCAATCGGGAATATCAGCCCGGGGACAACTGGAAGCATATCAACTGGCGCATGGCCGCCCGAGAGCAGGGGACACCCATCAATCTGTATGAGACCATTCAGCCCGGTGCGGTGCGCTTTATTCTGGATGGGGAATCCTTCTGCGGATTTGAAGAGGAATTAGAGGATGTATTGGAAATTTTGGCGGCATTGCTGACGGGACTCAGCGGTGCGGGCTTGGCTTGCTCTTTGGCTTTGCCCGACTCCCTGCACTTTCCCGCCATGACCGTCCGTTCCGACGGCATGGGCAGTGTGGACGAGCTGCTGCTGCGCATTGCGGGCTATGAATGTCTGTGCGAGCGGGAACCCGACACGGAGGAGATCGTATATCTGCCCTCCGCTTTCCCCACGGATGCGGCATCCCGTACGAGGGTCAATTATCTGCTGACCCGTAACGGCGGTGTGCTGCCCAAGCGGCTTATGGTGCGCATTCCCGAAGGGAAATGCACGGTGCTGTGCTTGGAAAATGCGGAGGCAGCCCATCGGGTAGGCTTGCCTGCGGTGTCTCTCCATAGTCTGAAAAAGGGAGGTGGGGCAAAATGAAGCGTTCTGTTTCGGTTATGCTGCTGCCTCAAATGAGCTATGCCGCGGCTATGCATATGGCACTGATGCTGTTTGCGTTCAAAGACAGCCCCATTGCCGACCATGTGGGAATGTTCATTTGGTGGGCATTTCTCGGGGTGGAATATGGGGTGATGCACCTGTTTCTCCGCAAGCCCCGTGAGCTGCGAAGCGTGGTGCTGGTTAGTGCTGCGGTGCTCATCTGCCAGCTGCTGGTGACGGTGTGGCTGGATCCTGTGTATCCTACGCTCATGTGGTGGGCGGCTGCGGTGTTTATGTGGGGGGCTACCTATTATCAGTGCATTTCCGCATTTCTGCAGGGGGTCAAGCCCGAAGGGATTATGACCAATTTCGAGGTCACGGGGCTTTCCTGCTTTGCCGCAGCGGTTATCGTCAGCGGCGGTGCCATGGACAGTGGTGTCATGCTGCATTTGGGCGTAGGCCTACTGTGCAGCTTGGGAGCCCTTGTGGGGGTGCGTACCATGCACACCCGTGTGGATGCGGAAAGTGAACGCCCCACGGTGCGGCTGCTGCCTGTGATTCTGCTGCTTGGGATCGGCGGCATCGCGGTGCTGTTTTGTCTCATTGCGGGTGGGCAGGCTGCGGAGCTTCTGGGACGTTTTGCCGCATGGCTTGGGCGTACCGGCAAGGCAATTTTGTCCGCCATCGGAAGCTTCATCTTTTGGCTGTTTTCTCTGCTGCCCGAGCCCGAAGGGAATTTGGACATGGAGGGCTTCGATGCTCCCGCTCTCCCGGGGGGAGCTGCGGAAGGTGTGACTCAAAGCAGTCCGATCTTGCTGTATATTCTGATCGCAGCCATCCTCGGGGCACTGCTGTTTCTTCTGGTGAAGCTCTGGAGAAAGGTTCATGTCCGAGACCGCAGACCTGTAATGACAGCCACAAAAGCCGTGGTGGTAGGGCACAATCCCTTGTGGGAAGTGCTTCTGAAATTCTTTCGCAAAATCGCCCGTCGTGTGGAATATGAGCTGACCTATATCCGTCGAAGGAATACGGCGGCGGGGCTGCTGGTATGGCTGGAGCGAAAAATGCGGAGAGGCAGGGGAGAGACGAGCGGTGCGTATCTGCTTCGTGTATCTCAACGTATCCCCCAATGTGAGGATGAGCTGCAAGCCTTATCCGATTGTCTGGATCGCCTGTACTACGGCGGCGGTGCCGAGCTGCAGCCCGATACGGTGAAGGCTATGCGCAAAGGATTCAAAAAGGCACTGAGAGAAGTGAAATAAAAGTAAGGCTCCCCTGTGTAAGGGGCGCGACGCGTTAAGCAAATATGCCTGTGGCATATTTGTAGCCAAAGCGCGGAGCAATCTACGATTGCAACGAGGGCCGTAGGCTGTCAGACGCGAGGCACGAGCGGATGACTGAGGGGTTGTTCCTTTGTGTAATTACGCAATATTACGACAACCCCTCCGAGCCTCGTTCCTCTGCCCACCTCCCCTTACACAGGGGAGGCTTTTTTGCGCGTTCTATCTTGACAATATCGAACATCGATAATATAATGAAATTAAAGATATCGAATATCGATAAAAGGAGGTGCGGCCGATGGCAAGAGAGAAATTCAGTACCTTGACGGAACAGATGTTTTATATTCTGCTGTGCCTGCGGGAGGAGTGCTGTGGCATGGATATTATGCAGCAGGTAACAGCTCTGACCGATGGCCGTGTCCGCATCGGGCCGGGGACACTGTATAACCTGCTGGAGCAGTTTGCCGATGCGGGTATGATTCTGGAAACCAAGTGTGAGGGCCGCCGCCGCAGCTATATTTTGACGGAGGCGGGGAAAACGGCTCTTGAAAATGAGTATCGGCGTCTGCAGCGGCAGGCGGAGGACTACAAACGACTGATGGGAGGGATGTGAAATGAAACTGAGGATCCCATTGTTCGCGGAGTTTTATGATTATACGGGGGCTGCACGACAATTGGAGCGTATGGCTGCAAAGGGGTGGCTGCTGACGGATGTGGGGCAGTGGTTTTGGAGCTTTGAAAAAGCCAATCCCCAAAAGCTGCATTATACAGTGGTGTATTTTCCCGATGTGTCTGACTTGGACCCTGATCCCAAAATCGAACTACTGGACTATATTGCTATGTGTGAGGAGGCAGGATGGAAGCTTGCTGCTCAACGGCATCAAATGCTGATTTTCTGCAATGAAGAAACGAACCCCGTGCCCATTGATACCGATCCTTTGATTCAGGTGGAGACCATCCACAAAGTGATGAAAAAGACCCATATTCGGGGGCATGGTGTGATGATGGCAATTGCGCTGTTGTATTTGGTAAGATATGTCATCGACCTTAATAAATACGGTGTTTATTTTCTGGCTGACAGCTTTGACCTGTATCTGTTGATGATGTGGGTGATGCTTTTCTTAGGGGCAGCTGCGGAAATCGTGACCTATCTGCTGTGGCTGCGGCGGGCACGAGGGGCTGCCGCTGTCGGAAGCTTTGTCTCTGCCAAGCGTTTTCCTGTGCTGCGCATGTTCGAAGTGACCTTATCCACGGTCGGGATGCTTCTGCTGCTCGTGTTCGCGGCTGATGCAGTGGCACTGCTGCCCATGCTGATATTGTTTGCGGGAATCTATCTTGTGATCGGCGGGATGAATTGGTTTGGAAAGTTCCTAAAGAAACAGGGTTATGACTCAGGCAGCAATCAAATTATGCAGTCGGGCGTGATGTTTGCGGTTCTCTTTGTGTTTTTTATGCTGTGGGCAACCAAGACCTCCGACTATGTAGCAGAGAAACGCAATGAGCAGGCGGCGGGCTATGTAACCGATCGCTACGGCGATGCACGGTACTACAATGACCACACCCTGCCTCTGTCGCTGGACAGCCTTGGCGTTACAGCGGGGGATGCGACGTACGACCGCAGTTTGGAAGAAACTGCTTCACCGCTGATATCTATTGTCAGCGGCTGTGACCGTCCCGTGCTTTATATGGAGGATGAAATGGAAAATATGCCTGCCTTGAGCTATACCCTGTATGTTGCCAAGGTGGATTGGCTGAACCAATATCTAAAGGATTGGGCAATGCTGCGGTATCTGCGGTTTGCTGCCATTCGCGATGAACGCTGGCAGGCAGAGCAGGTACTGAAGCACGTATGGGAGGAAAACTATTTGGTGATTTGGGAAGATCGAGTGATGGAAATCTGCTTCCCCTATGCGCCAACCGATGAACAGATTCGGCTTGTAGTAGAAACCATGAAAGGGGGAGATTTCAAATGATGCAGACCAAACGGAAACAGATGCTTTTGCAGCTGTATGACCATACGGGCTTTGAACGGAAGCTGGAAGCCATGGCACGGAAGGGATGGAAGCTGGAACAATGCGGCACCTTCCTTGGGTGGAAGTTCCGTAAAATCGAACCTTCGGAGCTGCAATACAAGGTGGTCTATTTCCCCGATGCTTCGGAGTTTGACCCTGCGCCCGGGGACAGACAGGCAGAGTTTATTGAGCTGTGTGAGCAGTCGGGATGGGAGTACATTGACCATGCGGCACAAATGCTGATTTTCTGCACCGAGCGGGAGGATGCACTGCCCATTGAGACCGATGCCATGATGCAGGTGGAGACGGTTCATAAGGCCATGAAGAAAAATTACCTCCCGGGCCAAATCGGGCTGCTGGTGCTGGCGGTTATGCAGCTGGCACTATTGGGATATCGGCTGCATACGGAGCTGATGAATGTGCTGACCACGGATGCGCTGCTGGTGAGCCTTGCCGCCTATACCATTATGGCCGTGCTGTGCGGGTATCATCTGTGCGGCTATTACCTCTGGCGGAAAAAGGCGCTGGAAGCCGCAGTGGATGGTGTGTTCGTGGAAACGCGGGGGAACAATATCTTCGAGAAGCTCTGTTTGTTGCTGCTATTGGTGATATTTGGCGCATGGATGGTGAGCATTTCCCATGACGGATATCTCACCCGTGTGGCAATTACGACCTTTGCGGCGATTATTGGCGTGATTGCTATGGTCAACGGTGTGAAGCTCCTGCTGCAAAAATGGGGCTTTGATGCCAATACCAATCGCATTGTGACCTATTTCCTGATTTTTGTGGGTACCATCGGTGCCGTTGTGCTTATGACCGTATTCTTGATTCATCACTCCTATACATACGAGGAAGAGCCCAAGGCCTATGCAGATACCTACGAGTTTGCGGGCCGCACCCACTATGTGTATGATGATCCCATTCCCTTGACCTTGGAGATGCTGGGGATCGAGGCGAATTACGAGCACCGTTCCCGCTGTGAGGATATGACAAGCTCCGTTCTGATGACCGTGTACAACGGGCAGGAAATCGCACCTTGGGGCACCCCTGTGGAGAATCCCCCCGAGCTGTATTACACGGTGACCTTCCCACGATTTGCGGGGATGCTGGATGCCTGTGCGGAGGATATTTTGGATGACAGGCGCATCCGCAATTTGTACGGCATCCCCGAGGCGGGAGACGCAAGGCCGTGGGAAGCGGAAGAAGCCTATATCCATAGGGACGAGAATGGGGAGACGGGGTATTACACCTTGGTCTATGCCGACCGCATTGTGGAAATCGGATTCCCCTATGTGCCCACAGAGTCCCAAATCCAAATCGCCGTGGATGCGTTGAAAAACTATGAACCCAACTAAACATAGAACAGCCCTCGACAAATGTCGGGGGCTGCTTTTGTTATAGTTTGACCTCTCCGTCAGCTTCGCTGACACCTCCCCTTATCGAAGGGGAGGCTTTATCAGTAATTGACCAGAGACATAAATTCTTCCGTGGGCAGGAATTTCCATGTGGGGGTGAAGCCCTCCAAGGTCAAGGTCAAGTGCAATGTGGCTTCCTCCGTGACCATAAAGCTGTTCCAATGATCCAGGGTGGCATTGATGGCTTGCTCCATGGCGGTATCCGCAAGACCGCTGTCGTAATTGCCTTCCTCGTCATACAGTACAGCGGGATCGGCTGCGGTGAGGGCGGTGGTGAATGAGGTTTCCCATTGGGTGTTCAGGTATTCCTCCACGGCAGTAATGTCCGCTTTTTTGGCGGTGACATCCATGGCAATGATGTTGCCTGTGCGGTAAGCTTTGGAAGCGCTGAGCTTGAAGCTGTCTTCTATGCGGTCAAGAATCGGGTCGGGCACCTCGCTGTGTGCCATGGCGCTGTCACAGCCGCTGACAAATTCAATGCCTCGGCTGTCGGAGTGGAAGGCGCGAGCGAAGTCCGTTGCCATTTGCACGGCGCTGCCGTTGGTGACGGTCATGTGAGCGTAGATCCCGGGAGCGGTAGCTGCGATGACCAGCAGCAAGGCGGTGAACAGTGCGGCTAAGGCTGGGATGCGCTTTTTGAACAGCAGTACCAAAGCGATGAGCAGGAAGATGCCGCCGATGCCCAGACAGACGTACTGCCAAGGTGCATAGTCACTGTCGGGTGCAGCGGGGGTCTCTGCGGAGAGATATTCCAAGGTGTCGGGCAGAGACAGGTCGGTGCCTTCCGCGGTGTCGTTGGCGTATCGCTGAACACGGGTAAACTGGGCGTAGTCGATCATGTAGCTGCAGAAGTCCGCCAGCACATAGCGGGCGTTTTCCACGTTGGCGGTGTACATGACCAGCAGAATGGGGTCATCGGTGTAAATGATGGCGGTGTCGTTCAAATAGGTGGTGCCGTGATCGGTGTACCAGCCGTACTTGTGGGCAATGTCATAGGGAGGCTGATTGCCCTTGAAGTAGTCAAAGGGACTGGCTTTCAGCAGACACTCCTCAATACCGGGGAAGCGGTCGGCGTTGCCGTACAGCAGCTTCAGAGCACTCATCAAATGGGTGGGCTTGAAGAAGTTGCGCTCCAATACTTGGGGGTCCACGGTTTCCTCTGTTTCGCCGATGTAGGGGAGGATCTGCTTGCGGAACTCGACGTAATTTCCTCCACCCAAATCCTGCACCATAGTGGCTTGTGCGGGGTTATCGGAGTTCACAAGACTCAGCTCCTGCAGCAGTCCGTATCGATTGCCGCGGATGAGGGTGTCCATGGTCATTTCCCCCTTGGATACACGCTCGGCATAGACCATATTGGTGGGCAGCTTTGCGGTGCTGGCACCGTACATCAGGGTGTCGGGATTGTGGTAGTGCTCCTCTCCCGTGACGGTATTGTAATAGCCTGCGGTGACCTGACTGGGGTCAATGAGACGCATGGCAAGGAAGTCGTTCATAACCTCCTCCCATGTTTTTCCCGCAAAACGGGGGTCATCAATGTCAACGGCACAGACCCCTGTGCTCAGCAGTGCGGTCATGCACAGGAGGGTCAAAATATATGTAAGGATTCTTTTCGGTTTCATGTGGATACACCTTTTCGCAATGATGTCCACAGTCTACCAGATTTTTCGACAATTTACAACAGAATCGATGCAATCGTATACATAATAAATGCACCGATCCCTCCGCAGCACAGTCTGCCGAGAATGTGGTGTCGCAGTCCGATGCCGCTTTGCTGCAGTACCCCTGCGGTCTGGAAGCATACGGACAGACCTCCGAAGCCTGTGATGAGGCTGCATAGGGTCAATGCTGCGGGGCTGAGGGTGCTGCCTGCCATGGCACCGATGCCGCAGCCCAGCTCCAGC
>JAFQDR010000020.1 GCA_017415945.1 Oscillospiraceae bacterium | reverse complement strand
TCCGTAAGGACGAAACAAAGTCAAATCTATTTTTCGCGCCGGCATGTACGAAGCGAAAAATACAAATAGGTCTGCAAGTGTGGAATTTGTTCGCAGAATGCGGACAAATTATGCGCGCAGCAGACCTGCCGGCCCATCGCATAAGCGGGGGCTTCTCTGTCAAAATACTCCGTAGGAGTATTTTGACGGACTCGGACAGCCGCAAAAGCTGTCCCTACGGGATGGTGCCGCCGTGGTGCAATACGCTTTAACTCCCCCGTAAAGAGCATGGTTGCTCTCTGCGGGGGAGTTTTTCACGCTCACGTTTTTCTTCAAATATACACAGCCATTACCGCACCGATGACCAAGGCGGGCAGCATATTGGCCACGCGGAACTTCTGACCGAACGCCAGATTGATGCCCACGCAGAAAATCAGAACAGAGCCCATAAAGCCCAGATTCGATACCGCCGCAGCGGGGAGGCTGCCGCTGCCCAGCAGGGCCGCCAGCACCGTGATGCTGCCCTGCAGCACCCCCACGGGCAGTGCGGAAAACAGGGCGCCTTTCCCGTAGGCAGAGGCGACCACCATGACGATGACAAAGTCCAGCACGGATTTAGTGTACAAGGTAGAGGCATCTCCCAACAGCCCGTCCTGAATGGAGCCCACGATGGCCATGGCACCGATGCAAACCGTCAGGGATGCAGTGACGAAGCCCTCCACAAAGCGGCTGTCGCCCGAGGCCGAGGCTTTTTCCTTCAGGTAGTGGCCCAGGGTTTCCATCTTGCCGTCGAAGTCGAAAAACTCACCGATCACCGTACCGATGACCATGGCGATGATCATGGGCAGGGTGTTGATAACCGCCAAACTGCCGCCATCAATATAGATCATCCCCGTGAGGGCACCGGATGCCCCGATGAATATGGTGCACAGCCCCATTGCCTTTTGCAAAGACTGCTGATAGTGCTCCTTCATGCCGCCCTTCAGCAGCATACCGATGCCGCCGCCCACAATTATGGCAGCCACATTTGCGATCGTTCCCAACCCAACCATATTTTCACCTCGTACGTAATTTTTGCGTATCGTTCTATTTGTGCACGGTAACGCTTTTGCGGAGCACAACCAACATCTCGCTCCCCGTTACATCGTGCTTCGTTTTATTTTTACGCGGTATCGTTTTTGCTGCAATTATGATCCACCGCCGCACCCGTAGGGCGGGGGCTTGCTCCCGCCGTTTTTAATTCCAAATCCAATTGGCAAATTGGATTTGACAATAATGATTCATCATTCAATATTCATTTCCCACAGTATAGCACCTCTCCTCTGTTTAAGCACCTGTTTTTTCGGGAAAAGTGTGTGTATCAAATTTGGAGGAATTGCCATGAACAATCTCATGTTTGCCCTGTCCCCCTATCTCAGCCAATTCGCGGAGGACAGCATCCACTGGTACCCTTGGAGCCGCGAAGCCTTTGACCGCGCCCAAGCAGAACATAAGCCCATGCGTATCGTCATCGGTACCACCGCCTGCCAAGCCCATCCCGCAGGGGGCACCGTGGCGCGGCTGACGGAGCGGTACTTCATCCCCGTACAGGTGGACGGCGAGGAGCACCCGCAGGTGGCTGCCCTGTACCGCCGTGCCGCCGCCATGCTCACAGGTCGTGACGAGCTGCCTATGGAGATCTTCACCGACGAAACGGGCTCCCCCTTCTTCGCCGCAGGCCCTCTGCGGGAGGTGGAGCTGGCGGGACTGCTGTCCGGCATCGCCCTAAACCGCAGCAGCGACCCCGAGGCCTATGCACACACCGCCCACACCCTGCTGGCGCAGCTGTCGGAGCTCCCCGCTCCCTCCGTCCAAAACGAAGATGACCGCTTCACCCATCTGCAAAGCCAATACGACCGGGAAAACGGGGGCTTCGGCAAGGGTGGAAAGCAGCTGCATCCCCATGACCTGCTGTTTCTCCTGCATCACGCCCAATACACAGGCGATCCCCTCCCCCGTCAAATGGCGGAGCATACCCTGACCAACATGGCCCTCGGAGGCATACGCGATCACATCGGCGGCGGCTTTTTCCATCGCACCGCAGATGCGCATTGGGAGCAGCCCGTCACCCGCAAGCAGCTGACGGATCAGGCTTGGATGCTGGCAGCCTACACCCGAGGGTGGCAGCTGACAGGCACCGAACTATTTCGCCGTGTAGCCGCGGAGACCGCGGACTTCGTCATCCGAGAGCTGCGCCACGGTGCGGGAGGCTTTTACTCCGCCCAGTGGTCGGAGGATGGGTTCCACCTGCTGACCAAAGACATTGTGTACGCCGCACTGGGACAAAACGACGGCAGTGTATTCTGTCGGCAGTATTCCATTGGAGACTCCCCTGCCGTGCCCCATTTGTTCGGCGGCGACACGCCCCACGAGGACAGCGTGCTGCTCCACGATCTGCGGATGAAGCTGTACCGCGATCGTCTGCAGCGGGGCGCCCCCCGACGGGATGACAAGATTCAAGTCGGGGAAAACGGCATGATGATCGCCGCCTTGGCACGGGCGGGACGGGTCTTGGGGGTGGAGCGGTACATCACCGCCGCAGCCAACGCCGAGGAGTTCCTCCGCAGCCGTCTGGTGACCCCCACGGATCTGCGCCGCTACTACTGTCATGGCGCCGCCGTGGGTGACGGGGTCATGGGGGATTTCGCAGGCTATGCCATGGGGCTGCTGGAGCTGTACCGCTGCGGCTGCGGCACAGAATATCTCACTCACGCCGCACGGGTCATGGCTCGGGCGGACGCACTGTTTTCCGACCACGACAGGGGCGGCTGGTTCCTGTCCCGTGGGGACGGGTGTCTGCCCCTGCGCCCGATCTGGCATCGGGAACGGGAGACCCCATCGGACCGCAGCATCGCACTGTGGGTGCTGTCGGAACTGGCCAAGGAGCTCCCCCACCCGGGACTGCGCAAACGCGCAAGGGAATTGACAGAGCAATCATAGACCATCTTGCAGGGGCGATGGGTGATCGCCCCTGCATTCCGCTAATATATCAGCACGGTTTTCCCCCTTTGTTTCTAAATTTTGGTTATTTGAATAAATATTTTCATAATTTTCTACGACGTTGTCAAAAATCAGGCTGAATTTTTGTATCATTCATAATTGCCAAAACAATTGGCATTTCTCTGGTTATATGGTACAATATGAAACGATGATACATGCCCTTATATTGGCTTGGGTATGTACCAATCGAATATTATGTGGAGGTATCATTATGGCTCATTCCATCAACAAGGATCTGTGCATTGGCTGCGGCGTATGTGAAGAAACCTGCCCCCTGGGCGCTATTTCCGCTGATGCTGACGGCAAGCGCGAAATCAACGCTGATGTATGTGTAGACTGCGGTTCCTGCGCAGGCGCATGCCCCGTTGAAGCTATTTCCGGCTAATTTTATGTTGTGAAAAAAGCCCCGCGTGGTTCATCGCGCAGGGCTTTTTCCCGCATCTTCTCTTGTCGATTTGATGGGGTTCATGCGGGTTTTTCCCCTGTCTTTTTGTAGGTAAATGTCCGGACCGGTGCTGTGTCCTTATTGGAGTGGGGACTTCTCGGTTCACCAGACATATACATAAATCCAAAAAACAAATCAATCAAGAAAGAGGTTTTGTATCATGGAAATGAAAGATTCCAAGCTGTTTAGCCCCCTCAAGGTTGGTCGCACCGTTCTGCAGAACCGCATCGGTATGGCTCCCATGAGCATGGACTACGAAGCAGCTGACGGCACCGTTCCCAAGCGCCTGGCTGACGTTTTCGTACGTCGTGCAGAAGGCGGCGTTGGCTTCGTTGTTATCGACGCAGTTACCGTTGACCACAAGTACTGGTACATCGGCCGTACTACCGCTCTGGACCGCGACGAACTGGTTCCCCAGTTTGCTGCTTTCGCAAAGCGCGTATCCGACACCGGCTCCACTCTGGTTCCCCAGATCATCCACCCCGGCCCCGAATCCATCTGCGGCTACCGCGGCATCGCTCCTCTGGGCCCCTCCACCAACAAGAACGCTAACGGTCACGTTTCTCGTCCCATCTCCGTAGAAGAAATCCAGACCATCGTTAAGCAGTACGGTGCAGCTGCACGTCGTGTAGAAGCTTCCGGCTGTGGCGCTATGGGTCTGCACTGCGCACATGCTTACATGCTGCCCGGCGCATTCTGGTCTCCCCTGCGTAACAAGCGTATGGACGAATACGGCGGCACCATCGACAACCGCGCACGTCTGATTCTGGAAATCGTTCGCGAATGCCGCGCTAACCTGTCCGAAGACTTCCCCATCTTCCTGCGTGTCTCCTGCTCCGACCGTATGGAAGGCGGCAACACCCTGAAGGACATCGTTTACCTGGCTCCCAAGCTGGAAGAAGCAGGCGTTTATCTGCTGGAAGTTTCCGGCGGTACCCAGTACGAAGCTATCGACTACATCCTGCCCTCTCACGGTAAGGAAATCGGTATCAACGTTTACGAAGCATCCGAAATCAAGAAGGTTGTTAACATTCCCGTTTACGCAGTTGGTAAGATCAACGACGTTCGCTTCGCAGCTAACATCGTAGAACGCGGTCTGGTTGACGGCGTATCTCTGGGTCGTCCCCTGCTGGCAGACCCCGATCTGCCCAACAAGGCAAAGGCAGGCCTCATCGACGAAATCGTTCCCTGCGGCTCCTGCGACGGTTCCTGCGTAACCCGTTCCTCCGAAAAGCCCCACTGCAAGTGCCACATCAACCCCCTGCTGGGTAAGGAATATGACTACCCCGAACTGG
>JAFQDR010000156.1 GCA_017415945.1 Oscillospiraceae bacterium | reverse complement strand
TGCATATCATCGACCGCGTTGGCGGCGGCGACTCCTTCGGCGGCGGCCTGATCTACTCCATCCTGAACGGCAAGGACACCCAGGCCGCAGTTGAATTCGCAGTTGCAGCTTCCGCTCTGAAGCACTCCATCGAAGGCGACTACAACATGGTCACCGTAGCTGAAGTTGAAAAGCTGGCAGGCGGCGACGGCTCCGGCCGTATCCAGAGATAAGTTATCTCGATTTCATAAAACTGAATATTGTGTAATAAGCTGTCATTTCATTGACAATTATCTTGTCAATAAAATGATATACTATACACAAGTTTTGGCCCCCAAAACCCAAAGTGGTTTTGGGGGTATTTTTAAGTTTGTATTTTTCGCTTCGTACATGCCGGCGCGAAAAATAGATTTGACTTTGTTTCGTTCTTATGGACGAAATTCTGCGAAGCATTTTTTGACAGTCTGAAAAACAGCTGCTCAAATGAGCAGCTGTTTCATTATTTACCTCTCCTTTTAAGGAGAGGTGGCATTTCCGAGGTACGAGGAAATGACGGAGAGGTAATCTTTTTTTGATTTTGTTTACCTCTCAGTCTCGCATACGCTCGACAGCTCTCCTTAAAAGGAGAGCCGGTTCCTTAATTCATTCATAATTTGTTCACCCACTTCTTTCATCGGTATTGTATAATATTGTCAAAGAAAGAAAGTGAGGTGTAGATTATGAGTAATCAATACAAGCAAACCGCATTAGATGCCCTTCGCGGCAACTGGAAAACCGCTATGGTCACAGGCTTTGTCGCCTCCCTGTTCGGTGCCACCACCATTCACAGCGGCGGCGGAAGCAGCAGCAATTCCTCCGAGAACAGCACCATGGGACAGGATATTATCAGCTATTTTGATTCCCCTGCAGGCCAAGATGTCTTGGGAATCGCTCTTGGTATTCTGGTTGTCTGTGTACTGCTGGTCATCGTATCCCTGTTCGTCGGCGGTGCCATGCGCTTGGGCTACGCAAGATTCAACCTGAACCTCATCGACCGCAAGCCCGCGGTATTCCAAGACCTGTTCACCTACATGAACTGCAAATGGAAGGGCTTCTGCATGAACTTTCTGACAAGTCTGTATATCGGGCTGTGGTGCTTGTTGCTGGTGATCCCCGGCATCGTCAAGAGTTATTCCTACGCCATGACCCCCTTTATTCTCTCGGAGAATCCCGAAATGTCCGCCAACGATGCAATTACCGCCTCCCGTGAGCTCATGGACGGTCACAAGTGGGATCTGTTCTGCCTGTATCTGAGCTTCATCGGCTGGAATTTGCTGGCAAGTCTGCCCGCACTGACTGTGCTGTTCTGGGGTATTTTCCAAGGTGTACAGGGTATCGGCGGTATCGGCACCATGCTGGGCGCGATCCTCGTCGC
Source organism: Oscillospiraceae bacterium (assembly GCA_017415945.1). Next base: position 10,392 of record JAFQDR010000156.1, on the reverse strand, counting down.
CATTGTGCTGGCCGTTCTCTGTGCCATCCCCCTGCAGCCCTATATGGAAGCAGCCAACGCAGCCTTCTATCGGGAGCTGTCCCCCAAGCAGGAAGCCGAGACTATTTGGTACCAACCCATGTGATACCATGAGGTCATCAAAACAAAGGGGGTTGACCTGTGTATTGGCTGATTCTATTACTTTTGGTTCCCATTTGGATTTTAATTGACCTTGTGAAAATGACCAAATAAAAAGGAGCTGTTCCGTTTTGGAACAGCTCTTTCTTTAAGCCTCCCCTGTGTAAGGGGAGCCGCAGTCCAAGTTACAATACCGTCAAAATCAGGTTCAGCAGCTGATGGAATTGATCGTGGACACGGTTTGCGGTTTCCACCACCTCGCTGTGGTCCAGCTTCACATCCAGTACCCCTGCCGCCATATTGGTGATACAGCTCATGCCCACCACACGCATACCGCAGTGCCCCGCAATCAGTGCCTCGGGTACGGTAGACATTCCAACCGCATCCGCCCCTACGATGCGTGCCATGCGCACCTCCGCCGGAGTCTCGTAATTGGGGCCGCTGAACATCATATACACACCCTCGCGGATGGTCATGCCTGCCTCGGCCGCCACAGCCTTCACCTTCTCACGAATCTCCTTGGTATACAGGTCACTGACATCGGGGAAGCGAGGCCCGAAGGCATCCAGATTCTGTCCAATGAGAGGATTGGCTCCGGAGTAATTGATATGGTCACTGATGAGCATCAAGTCACCTGCGCTGAAGTCGGTATTCACACCCCCTGCCGCATTGGTCAGCACCAGAGTCTTGACCCCAATGGCCGCCAGTACACGCATAGGCAGGGTGATTTCCTGCATGGGCAGACCTTCGTAGAAGTGAATACGCCCCTGCAGCACTACCACGCTTCGGCCCATCTTTTCCCCGAACACCAAGGCCCCTGCGTGTCCCGCAACGGTGGGCAGCGGGAAGCCCGGAATATCGCTGTATGCCACACGGACAGGGTTCTCCAAGGTATCCGCAAAGTCACCCAAGCCGCTGCCCAGCACCATACCAATGGTGGGGCGCGCTTCCACATGAGAGAGAATATACTCCGCCGCAGCATTGATTTTTGCCATCAAATCCATAATATACCTCCAAAGGGTTTTATTTGTTTCAGTGTACCATATACGCAAAGGAATTACAATTGCGGCAGTCGGTAATTCTCTCGTAGGGGCGCCCCTTGCGGGTGCCCGTTGTACGAATTAGGACAGCCGCAAGGGCTGTCCCTACGGAGATACTTGCTCCATACCAACGCAGCAAATTGCCTCCGCTGCAGTTTCCCCTTGACATTTCGGTTTACATGATGTAAACTAAAATCAAGAAGTCTACAAATTGTAAACCAAAGGAGGTATCTTATGAACCATCCCACCATGGGCGAAGTAGAATCCCGCTTCGCGGATTTGATTTGGAGCAACGAGCCCATTTCCTCCGGCAGTCTGGTGAAGCTGTGCGAGGCAGAGCTGAAGTGGAAAAAATCCACCACCTACACCGTCCTGCGGCGACTGTGCGAGCGAGGACTGTTCCGAAACACCGACGGCTATGTGACGAGCCTTATAAGCCGTGAGGAATACTACGCCATGCAGTCCGAGCAGTTTGTGGAGGAAACCTTCCAAGGCTCTCTCCCGGGCTTTCTGGCGGCCTTCACCAAGCGCAGAAGGCTCTCCGACAAGGAAATTGATGCTCTGCAGGAGCTGATCGATCGGCACAGGGGGTGAAACTATGACGAGCCTGTTTATGACATTATTGGACATGACCCTCAAGGGCAGCTTCGTGATTTTAACAGTGTACATCATTCGTTGGTGGCTGAAGCTGTTTGACTATCCCCGCCGCTTCTCCTACCTGCTGTGGGGCATTGTGCTGCTGCGGCTGCTGATGCCCGTGAGCATCGCCTCTCCCCTGTCCCGTCTCCCCGACCGATTCACCCACAGCATCGCCGCAGAGTGGGCAGATGACTATGTGGGCAACACCCATATTTTCCATGATAACACCGATCTGTTCGAAACCGCCGTTGCCCACGGCATTTCTCCCATCACCGACAATCAAGGCAATCAGTACGTGGTCACGGGAGAGGATCGGGTTTCTCCTCCCAAAACCGTAAAAACCGAAGTATTCCCCATGCTGTCGGCCCTGTGGCTCACGGGCATCGGAGCCATGCTGCTGTGGAATGTGCTGGCTATGCTTCGACTGCGGAAGCAGCTGAAGGAAGCCATCCCTCTTGAAGGCAACGTCTTTATCTGCGACCGCATCGAAACCGCCTTTGTGGTGGGGCTGCTGCGCCCCCGCATTTACCTGCCCTCGGGGCTGTCGGACATAGAGCAGGCACACATTCTCAAGCACGAGCAGTACCACATCCGCAAGCACGACCATCTGTGGAAGCTCTTGGGCTTCGGAGCCCTGTGCCTCCACTGGTTCAATCCCCTTGTGTGGCTTGCCTACAAGCTGGCCATGGAGGACATGGAGCTGCGCTGTGATGAAGCTGTCACCGCTGATCTGGACGAGGATGCCAAGGCCGACTATGCCCAGACTCTGCTGGACATGACCACAGGGCAGCGGCACTTCCAAATCGCCCCCGTAGCCTTCGGAGAGGGTGACACGGCAAACCGTGTCCGTCATGTACTGGGCAGCCGCAACACCACCAAGCTGGCTGCGGTACTGGCGGTATGCATCCTGCTGTTCACCGCCGTGGGGATGCTCACCGACCCCAAGGAGCGCAATTATAGCTTCGGAGCCTCCATCTACGGCTATGAGCGCATCGCCTACCAAGACCACAACACCAAGGTCGGCAAGCCTCCCTATTCCTTCTGTCTGACCACTGACAACGTATTCTGGGCTCTGGACAGTGCCTACGGCTGGGAGGAACTTGGGGTGGTGGATTTGTACGAGCTCACCGCCGATGAAATGCTGGACATGATGCCCTACCGTCTGGCAGCGGAAAAGCCCATCCCCGTGGCCCGTATCACCGATTCCAAAATCGTCCGCTTCGATGATGACAACGGGCAGCACCTGTTCTACCTGCTGACCCGCCACAAGGAGGGGAAGCACTACATTGCCTATGGTGTTTCCGACTCCGCGTTTTATGAGCCCGATAAAATGACCATTCTGACCCTGTACCCCGTCAGTTCGGGAATCGGGGAAATGAGCAGCAACGGCCCCTTCTACACCCGCTGTCTGGAATCCATGCTGAATGTGGGTGTGGATGTGTTCTCCACCTACCACGCGGGGGACGGCTGGCAAATCGTGGGCTTCCGCACGGGAGTGCCCAAAACGGACTACGGCTGGGCAGTATTCCGTGTGCAAAACAACGCCGCCACATTTACAGGACAAATGCAGATGTTTGAAAACGCTCAAAGCATCAACAACGGCATTCTCCTGAGTGAGCCCGCCGTGTGTAACGAAACGGGAGAAATCACCGACAAAACCGCCTATGATGTGGTGCTCATCGCCAACCCCGCCATTGCCTCCATGCAGATACACACGGATCCCCCTATGGATTTGGGCATTCAAGAGGTCTCCGTCCCCGACATGGTCACGATCCCTTGGGAAACCACCAAGGATGCCAAAACCGTAGCCATGTTCTTCTATGATGCCGAAGGAAATCTTGTCCCAAACGGGGAACAAGATGAGCTCAGACAAACGCTCTATCACTTGGTAAGCCAGCTCCGCGAGGATGACGTCATGTCAAGTCTGCACCACTTCGCCCCCGGTCGTCTATCCTACATGACCGACATTGCGGAGGCCTATTTAGCTGACCCCATAGAAGCAGCCAAAACAGAGCCGCCCATGGGCATCCGTGCTATCAATGTGTATCGGGGCGTGCATACCATCGTCCAGTTTGATTTGCCTTCCCTCACCGATCAATACACGGGCTATTACTACTCCCCCGATGATGTGCCCACAGCCTTCCAAGCCGCCGATGTGGCTCTGACGGAAACCGACGAGGGCTGGACTTGGCAGGGCGAGGGTGACAATCACGGCACCACCCAGCGCATCGCGGAGTGCTGGTTCCGCTACACCGCGGCATTTTGAGAGCACCAACAAAAGCAACTCGTAGGGAGCGTCCTCCCGGACGCTCCGCCACGCCGCACCTTAAGTATTCTACAATTCCATATTCATCGGTATTTTTCCAACCGCATCACGGAGCGTCGAGGACGACGCTCCCTACAACGGAAAACTACCGTTGGTGCATCACACCCCCACTTTTCTGTTTTCGGAAAAGTGGGGATTTTCTTTGAGAAAATGTCACATTACGGCAATTCTGCCTATTTTTGTATCCGTATTTTAACTATTATTCACAATATGTTTATAGCCACGGGCATAAACGATATGATACAATGAAACCATAATTTTAGACTGGGTGGTTTGTGACCCCCCTTGCAAGGAGCTTCCGCAAATGCCGCAATTCAGCGTTAAAAAACCACTTACCATATTCGTTGTCGCCATTGCCATTTTGGTTCTTGGCGTGGTTGCCTATACCCGTATGACCCCCGACCTGCTGCCCAATATGGACTTCCCCTACGTCATCATTATGACCACGGATCCCGGTGCCGGCCCCGAAAAGGTGGAGTCTGAGGTCACCCGCCCCATTGAGCAGGCCATGGCCACCTTGGAGGGCATCGTAAACGTGAACTCCAACTCCGCCGACAACTACTCTCTGGTCACCTTGGAGTTTGAGGAAGGCACCAATCTGGACACCGTTGGGGTGGATATCCAGCAAAAGATCAGTGCCCTGCAGGGCAGCTGGCCCGAAACCATCGGCACTCCCGTGATTCTGAAGATCAACCCCTCCATGCTTCCCGTAGCTATGGCTGCGGTATCCATGGAAGGCATGGACATCATTGAGCTCAGTGAGTTCGTAGACGACACCCTCATGGGCCGTCTGGAAGGTGTCAGCGGCGTTGCCCGTGTCAGTGTCAGCGGCAGTGTGGAGGAGCAGCTCCATGTGGTCATCAGTCAGGAAAAGGTTGACGTTCTCAACGAAAAGGTTGCCAAGGGCATCAACAAAAAGCTGGATGCCGCTGTGGCAGCTCTGAAAGCAGCCAAGAATCAAATCAACGGTGCCTTGGGCAACATGGGCGATATCTCCGACAGTGACCTGCTGACGGAGCTGCTGCCCGATACAAGCGAGCTGGACAAGCAGATCCTTGCAAAGAAGGCGGAGATCGCGTCCATCGAGGCCACCCTTACCGCTTTGGAAAAAATCCAGTCCGCACTGGCTCCCGAGGACACCGGCAATGCCGAGGAAATTGCCGCACTGAAAAACAAGCGCAATGAGCTGAACGCTCGCATTAACAAGCTGAATGAGCAGATCGCAGTCATCGACAGCCGCATTTTTGAAGAAAACGAAAAGATCCGCAAGGCGCAGGATGCCCTGACCGCCCACGGCGAATCCGCTCCCGAGGGTGCCGATCCCGATGCATGGGCAGCGGACAAGGCGGAGCTGGAAAGCATCCTCACCGCTGTGACCGCCGATGCACAGGCGGCCATCGCCTCCTTGAATACAGAAAGATCCGCTGCGGCTGAGGAACGCTCTTCCGCATACTCCGAAAAGGCAGAGGTGGAAGAACGGCTGAACGCGCTGAAGCCCGACGGTCTCACCCGCGAGGAAGCCCAGAAGCAGCTGGAAGCACTGGGTCTGGACATTGACATTGCCCTGCTGGATGCACAAATCGCCTCCCACAAGAGCACACTGACCGTTCTGAACGGGGAGGTAGAGGCGCTCAACGCCGAAAAGCAGGCCATGTACCCCGACCTTGGCAACATGATGGGCACACTGGTCAACGGCATGATGCAGATGAGCTCCGCCATGAGCCAGATCGACAGCGGCCTCAGCACCATCGAGTCTTCCCGCAAGGACGCACTGGCACAGGCAGACTTGGACAACATCCTCAGTCTGGAAACCATTTCCCAGATCCTGTATGCCCAGAACTTCGCCATGCCCGCAGGCTATGTGAAGCAGGACGGCATCAACTATATGGTCTCCGTAGGCGACAACTTCTCCTCCGTGGAGGAGCTGGAAAACCTCATGCTCTTTGACTTCGGTCTGGAGGACATGGAGCCCATCTACCTCAGCGACGTGGCGGACATCTTCGTCACCGACAACTCCGAAACCATGTACACCCGTCTGGGCACAGAGCCCGGCATTATGCTGAACTTTGAAAAGCAGTCCAACTACGCCACCGCGGAAGTCAGCGAAGGCATCAAGGAACGCTTTGCAGAGCTGGAAGCAGAGCACGAGGGTCTGGAATTCTTCCTGCTCATGGACCAGGGCGACTACATTATGTACATCGTCAAGTCCATTCTGGAAAGCCTGCTGTTCGGTGCCCTGTTCTCCGTGCTGGTGCTGTTCATCTTCCTGAAGGACGTACGCCCCACACTGATCACGCTGCTGTCCATCCCCTTGAGCCTGCTGTTTGCCATTGTGCTCATGTACTTCAGCGGCATCACCTTGAACATCATCTCCCTGTCGGGTCTGTCCATATCGGTAGGTATGCTGGTAGACAACTCCATCGTTGTCATTGAAAACATTTACCGTCTCCGCTCCAAGGGTGCCAATACCATCCAGGCAGCGGTCAGCGGTGCCAAGCAGGTTGCGGGAGCCATCACCTCCTCCACCCTGACCACCGTATGCGTATTCCTGCCCATCGTGTTCGTGGACGGTCTCACCAAGCAGCTGTTTTTGGACATGGCACTGACCATGGGCTATGCGCTGATGGCCAGCTTGATCGTGGCACTGACCCTCGTCCCCGCCATGGGCTCCAAGCTGCTCAAGAGCGACAAGCCTTTGAAGAAGGACCTGCTGGCAGGAGTTTACGGCAAGTACACCCCCGCCGTGGCATGGTCTCTGGACCACAAGGCCATCGTGCTGGGCGTTGCCGTAGCGCTGCTGATTGGTTCCGCGACTCTGGCTGTTTCCAAGGGCTTCACCTTCATGCCCGAAATGGACTCCAACACCGTCAGCGTCACCCTGCGCTTTGACGAGGAAACCACCATGGAAGAAGCCGTGGCCATCTCCGACGAAGCACTGCGCCGTGTCAGCACCATCGAGGTCATCGACACTGCAGGCGCTACCATGTCCGGCGACGAAACCATCTCCGTCTCCATGTATGTGGTGCTGCCCGAGGGCGAGCCCGGCAGCGTAGTAGCAGACCAAATTCTGGAGCTGTGCGAGGGTCTGGACTGCGAAATGACCGCAAGCTCAGCTATGATGGATATGTCCATGCTCACAGGCGGCAGCGGCGTATCCATGAATGTATACTCCAACAACATGGAAGACCTGCAGTCCGCAGCCATCACCTTGGGCGAGCTGCTGGAGGGCATGGATTCCATTGACGAGGTATCCAACGGCTTGGAGGATGCCACCACCGCCATCCATGTGAATATTGACCGCAACAAGGCCATGGCAAAGGGCTTCACCACCGCCCAGATCTATATGCAGATCGCTACCAGCCTGACCACTTCCGCCACCGCAACCTCCTTCAACCTGAAGGGTACGGAGATCGACGTCATCGTAGAGACCCCCGAGGAAAAGAACGTAACGCTGGACAGCCTGCTGTCCCAGAAGTTCACACAGACGGGCATGATGGGCGGGGAGGCCACAGAGTTCACCCTGGCAGACGTGGCAACCATCGAGGAAACCACAGGCCTCAGCTCCATCAACCGCGAAAACCAGAAGCGCTACCTCACCGTCAAGGGCAGCTTGGCTGAGGGAGAAAACGTCACGCTGGTCACCGCAGATGTACGGAATGCCGTGGAAAAGCTGACCCTCCCCGACAGTGTCAAGGTAGAATTCGGCGGCGAAAACGAAATGATCATGGATGCCATGTTCCAGCTGCTGCTGATGCTGCTGCTGGGCATGATGCTGGTGTACTTCGTTATGGTCGCCCAGTTCCAGAGCCTCAAGAGCCCCTTCATCATCATGTTCACCATTCCTCTGGCCTTCACAGGGGGCTTCCTTGGACTGCTGCTGACGGGCTTCGAGATCAGTATCATCTCCATGATCGGCTTTGTTATGCTGGTGGGCATCATCGTCAACAACGGCATCGTGCTGGTGGAATACATCAACCAGCTCCGCGCCGAAGGCATGGAACGCCGTGAGGCCATACTGGAAGCGGGTGTCACCCGTATCCGTCCCATTCTGATGACCACCCTGACCACCATTCTGGGTCTGCTGATGATGGCAGCAGGGAAGGACATCGGCACCGCACTGGTACAGCCCATGGCCATCGTGTGCATCGGCGGCCTGCTGTACGCAACCATTATGACCCTGTTCGTCATCCCCGTTGTTTACGATATCGTCTGCAAGAACGAGCCGGACATCGTCTCCGACGACGACCTTGTGATTTTGGATATTTGAATCATATGCAGCACATCCCCGTGGCCAAAAGGCCACGGGGATGTTTTCTTGCCGTAGGGCGGCAGCAAGCGGCCGCCGCTTTCCACCGCCGCACCGAGATTTTCCTCCCTCGTAGGGGCGGATATCATCCGCCTCAATTGTTCGATCCAACTGCGCAGCTACGGGCAGCTGATAGCTGCCCCTACGGGGTGGTACGTTTATCTGTCGTCCTCGTAGGGACGCCCCTTTCCCATGTCAGCAAAAACCCCGTGACCTTTTGGTCACGGGGCTCATTTTATGCGGTTAATGGTTTTTCACATACTCAATACCTGCATAAAGTGCCTTGATGTTGCCGTCCAGGAACTTCATCTTCTTGGGGCCCAGCTCCTCCTTCATGGCTTCGATCACCGTGTCGATCCCCACGATCTCGGGCTTCATTGCCAGATACGCACCGAGGATCACCACGTTGGCACCCTTGGGGTTTTGTACCTGCTCGGCGATTTCCGTTGCGGGAACATAAGCCACCTTCAGGTCGTCACGGCTGCACTTGGTATCCGTCAGTGAGCTGTTGATGATGAGCGTGCCACCGGGCTTGATGGTGTGTTCAAATTTCAGCAGCGAGGGCAGATTCATGGCGATCACCGAATCGGGGGAGGTGACCACAGGTGCCGCAATGGGCTTATCGGAAACCACCACGGAGCAGTTTGCGGTGCCCCCACGCATTTCGGGGCCGTAGGAGGGCAGCCATGTGACTTCCTTTCCTTCCATCAGTCCCGCACAGGCCAGAAACTTCCCGATCAGCAGGGTTCCCTGACCACCAAAGCCTGCAAAAATGCACTGTTCCAACATGATTACACAGCCCCCTTATCCTTGAACGTACCCAGCGGGTAGTAGGGAATCATTTCCTGTGCCACCCAATCCATAGCCTCCACAGGGCTCATGCCCCAGTTGGTGGGACAGGTGGACAGCACCTCGATCAGACAGAAGCCCTTGCCCTCCAGCTGGTACTGCATGGCCTTCTTAATGGCCTTTTTCGCCTGATTGATATGTGCGGTGGTATCCAATGCCACACGTGCAATATAATAGCTGCCTTCCAGGGTGGCCAGCATTTCGCTGATGCGAATGGGACTGCCGCACCAATCTGCGTCACGACCGTTGGGAGAGGTTGCGGTCTTCTGCCCCACCAGAGTCGTGGGAGCCATCTGTCCCCCGGTCATGCCGTAAATGGCGTTGTTAATGAAAATGGTGCAGATCTTTTCCCCGCGCATTGCAGCGTGAACCACTTCCGCTGCACCGATGGAGGCAAGGTCGCCGTCCCCCTGATAGCTGAACACCAGGGCATCGGGACGGGCACGCTTGACACCCGTAGCAACCGCGGGAGCTCTTCCGTGGAGGGCGTTGACCATATCAAAGTTGAAGTAATTGTTTGCGAACACGGAGCAGCCTACGGGGCTGACACCCACGGCCTTGCCGCCTGCATCCAGCTCCTCGATGGCTTCCGCAACCAAACGGTGTACGATGCCGTGACCGCAGCCGGGGCAGTAATGTCTGGGCACATCGGTCAGCAGCTGTGTGGGTTTATACGTAATAGCCATTGCTCATTCCTCCCTCATGCGCAGAATTTCCCGACGGATCTCATCCACAGTGGGCAGATGGCTGCCGCAGTGACCGAAGAATTCCACCTTCTGTGCGCCATTGACCGCCAGCTTGATATCCTCAAGCATCTGTCCCGCATTCATTTCCACATCCAGCACACCCTTCACACCGGGCTGCGTGCAGGCCTTGCGGGCTTCCTTATAGGGGAAGGGCCAAATGGTAATGGGACGGAACAGGCCCACATGGATGCCCTCTGCCTCCAGCTCGTCAATCACGGACTTGGCAATACGGGCGATGGTGCCAAAGGCGGTGACCACGATCTCGGCGTTTTCCATATTGTATGCTTCCCACTGATATTCGGTCTCACGGATCTGTGCGTAGCGGCCCTGCAGACGGGCACTCAAAACGTCCAGCTGTTCCGTTTCCAC
>JAFQDR010000155.1 GCA_017415945.1 Oscillospiraceae bacterium | reverse complement strand
GTCTGCCCGATATTGATAACCGTATCTTAGGTATGAACCCCGGCGAACTGATCTTCATTGCGGCCCGTCCCGGTATGGGTAAGACCAGTATTGCTTTGAACATTGCTCTGGCTGTTGCAAAGAACACGGACAAAGCCGTTGCAATTTTCTCTTTGGAAATGGCAAGAGAGCAGATCGTGTCTCGTATGCTGGCCTATGAGGGATTGGTCAACGGCAAAAAGCTGCTGACGGGTAATCTGACTGCAGAGGACTGGCGCAGGATCGGCGATGCGGCCACCACCATCAGCAATACCAATATGTATGTGGATGATAACCCCGTTCTGTCCGTTGCGGATATGAACGCAGCCTGCCGCCGTGTGGAGAATCTGGGCTTGGTAGTCATTGACTATCTGCAGCTGATGACCTCTGCGGGTGGCAAGCAGAAATACGCCAACGAAAGCAGAACCCAGGTGGTCAGTGATATTTCCCGTATGCTGAAGATCATGGCCAAGGAACTGAACATCCCTGTGGTGTGTCTGTCTCAGCTGTCCCGTGCCAGTGAAGGGCGACAGGACAAACGGCCCCAGCTGTCTGACCTGCGTGAATCCGGCTCTATCGAACAGGATGCCGACGTGGTTATCGGTCTGTATCGTGACGGCTACTATAACCCCGAATGTGAAAATCCCAATGTGGCAGAGGCTTTGGTATTGAAAAACCGTAAGGGCGAGGTTGGCCCCGTGAAGCTCATGTGGCTGCCGGAATACACTGCCTTTGCACCCTACGAAGGGCGGTACGATGACGAATACTGAGTATCCCGCAGCATATGACCTGCTCCCCCGTGGCGGCAGGGTGCTGTGTGCTCTGTCGGGAGGGAGAGACTCCGTGTACCTGCTCCATCGTCTTCTGACGTGGCGGGAGGAATACGGCTTTACTGTGGCGGCCGCACACTTCAATCATCGGCTGCGGGGGGAGGAGTCCCAGCGGGACGAGGAATTTGTCCGCAGCCTGTGTGAGGCGTGGGGGGTTCCTCTGTATGTGGGCTCTCAAGATGTCCGCAGCTTCGCAGAGGAGCGGGGAATGGGCATTGAGGAAGCAGCTCGCACACTTCGGTATGCCTTTTTGGAGGAAGCATTGGATGCGCTTGGAGGCGGTGTCATTGCCACGGCCCACCATGCGGATGATTTGGCAGAGACAGTGCTGATGAATCTGGTGCGGGGGGCAGGCACCAAGGGGCTCAGCGGCATCCCTCCCAGACGTGGGAATATCGTGCGGCCCATTTTGACGGTGACCCGAAAGGAAATCGATGCCTATGTGACACGATATGGTCTGCCCTTTGTGGAGGACAGCACCAATGCCCAAGATGACTGCACCCGAAATCTTCTGCGGCATCATGTAATGCCCGTGCTGGAGAAAATCAATCCGTCCTTTGTATCTCATGTGACGGATGCGGCTATGCTGCTGCGTGAGGATGAGGAGTATCTGCAAAAGCAGGCGGATGCGTTTTTGCGGGTGCATCCTCCGCAGGATGGTATTGCGGTAAACGCACTGCTTGCCTTGGAGCCGCCCATCGCTTCCCGTGTGGTTCGATCCGTATGGGGAGGTGGACTGTCCAAGGGTCATGTGGAGCAGGTACTGGGACTTTGCAGAGGCGAGGGCCTTGGATATACCCATGTCCCTGAGACGGTCATCCGTCGCGACGGGGGACGGCTGTGGACAGATACGGCGGTGGATATTCCCCAAACCGTAACACTGTCGGGAATGTGTGGAGAAACAGATTTTGGACAATTTCGAATTGTGTGGAAAATGGGGCTGAGGACCCAAGAAGTTCACAATTCATTCAACACTTTTTTATTGAAATATGAGAGTATGGAAGGCGTTGTAACGGCAACTGTTCGCCAAGAGGGCGACCGCGTGCATTTGGCGGGCCGCACCGGCAGCAAAAAGCTGAAACAGCTCTTTCAGGAACATAAGCTCACCCAACCCCAACGTGCGGTGACTCCCGTGCTTCGTGACGAGCGGGGGATCATCGGGGTTTACGGTTTCGGCATTGCACAGCGATGTGTGGCTGAAATTGGAGATAAAATTTTAATGGTTCAGGTAATTGAACAAGAGAGAAATGGTGGATAATATGAGTATTCATAATGACATTGAAAGAGTTTTTTACAGCAATGATGAGATCCAGGCTAAGGTAAAGGAACTGGGTGAGGCGATTACCCGGGATTACCGCGGAAAGAACCCCATTTTTATCGGCGTGCTGAAGGGCTGCTTTGTGTTTATGGCGGATCTGATGCGCAATGTGGACCTCCCCTGCGAGATCGAATTTATGGCGGTCTCCTCCTATGGTAAGGGCACCACTTCCTCCGGGGCGGTGCAGATCAACAAGGACCTGAACTGCGACATTGCGGGCCGCGATATCATCATTGTGGAGGACATTCTGGACAGCGGTGTGACCCTGAATTATCTGAAGGGCTACCTGATGAACAGAAATCCCGCATCCATCAAGATCGTCACGCTTTTTGATAAGCCTGCCAGAAGAAAGGCTCCCATTTATTCTGACTATTTCGGCTTTGAAGTCCCCGATGCATTCATCGTGGGCTACGGCCTTGACTATGCGGAGAAATACCGCAACCTGCCGTATATCGGCGTTCTCAAGCCCGAGATCTATGAATAAGGCTTGAAGTTTCAGTAAAAGGATGTGAAAAGGATGAATCCCAAACAGAAACGCAACAGAGATGCGGCGTTTTACCTTCTGCTCCTGGTCATCCTGCTTTGCGCCATCTATATGTTTACGGTTCCTCAGGATAAGGCCGAGGAGCTGACCTTCTCCGGTGTTATCGAGCTGTTCGAGGACAAGAAGGTGGAAGCATTTGTGGTCGAGGGCAGTAAGCTGATCATGGATATCAGAAACGAAGAGGAAGATATTGTATACGAATTGTACGATGTGGACCTGTTCAACGAGAAGCTGGGTGCGCTCATTGAAAAGCAGCGCGCAGACGGCACTCTGACCGAATATGACTACAAGACCGGCTGGATCCCCCCCTGGTGGATGTCCATGATCCCCTATATGCTGATGATGCTTGTGATCATCGGGGTATGGTGGGTGATGATGAACAAGGCAGGCGGCGGTGCCCCCGGCGTTGGCAAGTTCGGCAAGGCCCGTACCAAGAATGCAAATGAGACCACCTCCAAGGTCACCTTTAAGGACGTTGCGGGTGCCGATGAAGAAAAGGCCGAGCTGGAAGAACTGGTAGACTTCCTGAAGAACCCCAAGGACTTTGCGGCTATGGGCGCACGTATCCCCAAGGGTGTGTTGCTGGTTGGCCCTCCCGGTACTGGTAAGACCCTGTTGGCAAAGGCTGTGGCAGGGGAGGCCAACGTGCAGTTCCTGTCCATCTCCGGCTCCGACTTTGTGGAGCTGTATGTAGGTGTGGGTGCATCCCGTGTGCGTGACCTGTTTGAGCAGGCCAAGAAGGTTGCTCCCTGCATCATCTTCATTGACGAAATCGACGCGGTCGGCCGCCAGAGAGGCTCCGGTCTGGGGGGCGGTCACGATGAACGTGAACAGACCCTGAACCAGCTGCTGGTGGAAATGGACGGCTTTGAAAAGAACTCCGGTGTCATCGTTATGGCAGCCACCAACCGTGCGGATATTTTGGACGGCGCACTGCTGCGTCCCGGTCGTTTCGACCGCCGCATTTATGTGGGTGTTCCCGATGTGAAGGGCCGTGAAGCCATTCTGAAGGTACACGCCAAGGATAAGCCTCTGGGTGACGATGTGGATCTGCGGAATATTGCCCGCGGTACTCCCGGCTTCACCGGTGCGGATCTGGAAAACCTGCTGAACGAGGCAGCGCTGCTGGCTGTCCGCAGAAAGCGCAAGTTTATTATGCAGGAGGATATTGACGAGGCAATTCTGAAGGTGGAAATGGGTCCCGAAAAGAAGTCCCACGTGATCACCGAAAAGGAACGCAGACTGACCGCATACCACGAAGCAGGTCATGCCATTGCGGGCCGCTATCTGAAGCATACGGACCCTGTCCACTATATCACCATCATTCCCCGCGGGGGCGCAGGCGGCTTTACCCTGTTCCGTCCCGATGAGGATAAGAGCTACACCTCTAAGAATGAAATGCTGGACAATATCGTCATGGCACTGGGCGGCCGTGTAGCGGAAGAGCTGTTCTTGGAGGACATCTCCACAGGCGCATCCGGGGACATTCGTCAGTCCACCGATATTGCCCGCAATATGGTCATGGTTTACGGTATGAGCGAACGCCTCGGGCCCATTAGCTATGACAGCTCCGACCACAACGTGTTCATCGGCCGCAGCATCGGCCAGGCAAAGAGCTATTCCGAAGAAACCGCTGCCATCATTGATGAGGAAGTAAAGAAGATCTTCGACGAGTCCTACGCCCGCTGTGTTGCGATTTTGAAGGAACACGAAGCAGAGCTGCGTATGGTTGCCGACTACCTGCTGGTGAACGAAAGCATGGAAGGCGCAGATTTCGCGTATATCTGTGACAATCTGCAGCTGCCCGTGAAGAAGGACGACACCATCGAGCCTGCCGCAAAGCACATCAAGATGTTCAGCGAGGCTCCCGTGGCACCTGTGCTCATGGAGGAAGCTCCCAAGCAGGAAGAAGCTGCATCCGAAGAAAACACCGAAGCAAGCGAATAAAGGAAAACGAAAGAGCCGAGTTGCCTCGGCTCTTTTTGCTGTGTACAAAGCTTACAAAAAATGGTATTGTATATCATATCAAAGATAAAGGACGGCTGACTATGAGTCGTAAAATCGTAAAAATCATATTGTGTTTGGTGCTGATTGCTGCTGTGGTGGGCGGTGCTGTGGCCTATCGAGTCCATGAAGCCCGTTACGCGGAGCTCTGCGGCGTGGAAATCGATGTGCGGTCTGAGGAATTGAATCTGTGGGGGCTGCCCTATACGGTGGAGGAGCTTCTGGCACTTTCCACGCGCATGGAAAATGTCACCGCTCTGGAGCTGGGACAAATCGAAATGAACGCCGAGGAGCTGGCGCAAATTTGTGCGGCGTATCCCTATGCGGAAGTTCATTATACCGTGGAGCAGCTTGGTGAGACCTTCACTCCCGATACCAAGGAACTGGATCTCTCCCAAATTGACCCGCAGACCGCCTTGGGGATACTCCCCAAGATGCAGCTTCTGCCTCAGCTGCATCATATCAATTTGATTGATGAGAGTGGAAAATGTCGCTGGGGGCTGTCTGATATTTCTGTTTTGGATACTCTTCGCAAGGGGCTACCCAATGTACAGTTCTGCGTACAATTTGACCTGTTCGGGCAGACTGTCAGCTCTGAGGACACTCGCATTGAATATGTATTGACCGATATCGGTAATGACGGTGCGGAGACCATCCGCAGTGTGCTGCCCTATTTGACCGCCTGTGAATACCTTTTGCTGGACGGCTGCGGCATTGATAACGAGGTTCTGGCACAGCTGCGGGAGGACTTTCCCCAAACCAAGATCGTTTGGCGCATTTGGCTGGGGGAACCTGCTTACAACTCTCCCAGATCCATGCGTGCCCGCAGCTTCTTGACGGATACCCACCGCATTCGCACTACAGCCGTTAATGACGGCAACTGTCATTTGCTGCAATACTGCGTGGAGACGAAATATGTGGACTTCGGGCATAACCACGGGATTTCCGATTTCTCCTTCCTCAGCTATATGCCCAAGTTAGAGGTGGCCATTCTCGCTCTGACCAAGTGTCACGATTTGACACCCTTGGCAAGCTGCCCCGAACTGGAATATTTGGAGATATATCGCTCCGACGTGACGGATCTCAGTCCTCTTGCCAATTGCAAAAAGCTGAAGCATCTCAATTTCGGGGATATGGATATTTCCGACATTACCTGCCTGTACGATATTGATCTGGAACGTATCCGCGGCTGTGTTACCCCCGTGCCCAAGGAGCAGTGGGAGGAATTTGCGCGGCTCCATCCCAACTGCCAAATCCTCAATGAGGGCGGCTCTCCCAGTAAAAACGGATGGCGCAAGGATGCGGCAGGGGTGAAGGTGCCTCGCTATGCTCTGTTGCAGCAGCAAATGGAATACGCCATCGACCACCAATACGGAATTGCATAACTTGAACCCACCGAAATCTCGGTGGGTTTCTTTCTATAATGTACTTCTTGTTATTTCGACAGTTTTATGGTATAATACCATGCTACACTGTACGCTGAACCTGTGTACAGTGATGGAACGATCCTGTATAGGAGGTTTTTGAAATGACGATTATCAATGGGATCATTCTCGGTTTGATTCGGGGTGCTGCTGAATTTTTGCCCATTTCCGCAGCAGGCCATATGTCCATTGTGCAGAATTTGTTCGGCTTGTCCGCAGGCGGGGATGCCCACGCATTGTTTGATGTGCTGCTGCGGCTGGGGGCTTTGCTTGCTTTGTGTCTGGTGCTGCGTGAGGATCTGATTGCGCTGTTCAACGACTGCGTGACCCTGTTCACCACCAAGGATGCCAAGCTTCGTGACAAGAGCCGTCTGGGTACCCGTCAGGTTTTGATGCTCATTATCAGCTGCCTGCCCATGCTGCTGATCCTGCCTGTTTACGGGCTGATGGAGGAACTGCAGAGCCATACGGTATTTGTGGGTCTGCTGATGATCCTTACGGGCTGTATGCTGTATGTAGCGGGGAAATTCCTGCCCGGGAAAAAGGACGGAAAGAATATCACCCTGCTTGATGCCATCATCATCGGTGTTTGCCGCTGCATTGGTGTGCTGCCCGGACTGTCTCCCATTGCTGCATCCGTGACCGCTGCTATGTGCTGTGGTGTGGAAAAGGAATACGCTGTGAAGTATTCTCTTCTGCTGGCTGTTCCCGCAGCCTTCGGCTCAACCATCATCAGCGTTGTGAAGCTGTTCGGTGCGGGGGTAAACTGGGCGTATGTGCCTGCGTATCTTATCGGCACCGCTGTGGCTCTGCTGACTGCTGTGCTGTCCATTGGGGCATTGCTGCTGCTTACCAAGAACGGAAAATTCGACAGCTTCCGCCACTACTGCTGGGGCGCAGGGGTTATCGCGATTTTCCTGACTGCAATTCTGTAAATAAGGAGGTCCGGTCGCATGGCAAAGAAAAGCGAAACGACGACCGCAACCAAAAAGAAAACTGCCGACAATAAGAAGTCTTCTTCCGCTTCCAAAGCCGCAAGCACCAAGAAGTCTTCTTCCAATACAACGAAATCCAACTCCAACGGGAAATCCAAGTCTGCCAAAGCAAAGGTGCAGGAGCCTGCCAAGAAGCCCGTTCGTCGTGAAATCGGCGGGGTTATTTGTATCCTGCTGGCGCTGCTGAGCTTCATCGGGTACTTTGAGGTAGAGGCTGCGTTCTTTGTGCTGACCGACGTGATGAAGGGGCTCATTGGTTACGGTTACCAGATCCTGCCCTTCTGCGTTCTTTGGGCGGGGATCGTACTGCTGACCCATCGGGGACGTCCCGTGGCATTGCGGGTGACCTGCATTCTGCTGCTGAGCCTGCTGTGGGGCATCGTGGGACATATTTTGGTGTTTGGTGTGCCCTTGTCCATGGAAAACGGTATCGTAGAGGTATGGGGCGTGCTGTACACTTCCGGTATGCGTATGTGCTCCGGTGGTGCGGTGGCAGGGCTGCTGGCCTTTACACTGGAAAAGACCGTCAGCGTATACGGAGCGGTTCCCGTGGTGCTGATTCTGATGCTCCTGTTTCTGTTTGTGGGTGCCCGCATGACCCCCCGCTCCTTGATCGAGACCATTCGCGCACGTCAGCCCTATGACCCCGATGCCTACGATGATGAGGAATACATTCCCGCGCCTGTGATGAAGGCTGCGGCGAAGCCGCAAAAGAGGCAAACCAAGCGCAGCGCGGATTCCGTAGAGCTGCTGATGCTGTCCCAATCCGAAGATTTTTCCGGCATGATCGACATTCCTCTGGATGGGGAAGTGCGCAAGCCCGGGACTAAGGGCGGCAAGACAGCGGCCCAAAAGCCTGTGCCCCAAGATGTAGAATATGAAATCGAAGTGGATAATGACAGCTTCTTTATGTATAAGAAGAAGCCCGTTGCGGTAAAGCAGACGGAAATGCCCGCTCCCGAAACCATCGAAGGCAAGGACATTCCCAAGCTGGATGACCCCGATACCGCAGAGAGCTTCACGGAAATGGGGCTGGTGCGCGGGGCCAAGCCCAATCCCAATTCCAAGAAGAAGCCCCTCATTAAGTTAGAGGAAGGCCCCGTTACCATTGACGATGATGACGATGTGCTGATGCCTGCTGTGGAGCCTGCACCTGTGGTTATCCCCGTGGAGGAGCCTGCACCTCGTGTGGAGAAGCGTGGGCCTCAGCCCTCCGCCTCCGGTATCGCCACCGCTTTGCAGAGCGACGGTATTTTTGAGGAGCCCAATAAGAAGCTGAGCAAGAAGGAAGCTGCTATGGGCTACCATGAGTTTGCGGCGGAAATTGCCAAAAAGGAAGAGGAGGAAACGCCCGCTTATGTGTTCCCGCCCATGAATCTGCTGCGCAGCGGTGCACGCAGTGCCGCGGATAACCAGAGTGAGGCCAACACCAATCGCCGCCGTCTGGAAGCGACTCTGGCCAGCTTCGGGGTGGATGCTACTTACGTCAGCTATACCAGAGGCCCCACCGTCACCCGCTACGACTTTGAGCTGCGCACAGGGGTGAAGCTCACCAAGCTCACCAACCTGTCTGATGACATTGCGCTGGCTCTGGGTGTGGGCAGTGTGCGTATTGCACCCATTCCCGATAAGATCTCTACCGTGGGCATCGAAGTGCCTAACAAGGTCATCAATACCGTTTATCTCCGTGATATCATCGGCTCCGATAACTTTAAGGGCGCCAAGAGCAAGGTCAGCTTCGCCATCGGTGAGGACATTGGCGGCAACAGCATTGTATCCAACATTGCCAAGCTGCCCCACCTGCTGATTGCGGGTACCACGGGCTCGGGTAAGTCCGTGTGCATCAATTGTCTGCTGCTGAGTTTGCTGTACAAGGCCACTCCCGACGAGGTCAAGCTCATTATGATCGACCCCAAGATGGTGGAACTGGGTGTTTACAACGGCATCCCCCATCTGTATGTCCCTGTGGTCACCGACCCCAAGAAGGCGGCAGGCGCACTGCAGTGGTCCGTGGTGGAAATGATGAAGCGTTACCGTCTGTTCTCCGAAGCGGGGGTCCGTGATTTGGCGGGCTACAACAACCTGTGTACCCGCAACGGCGAAAAGACCATGCCTCAGGTGGTCATCGTCATTGACGAGCTGGCAGACCTGATGATGGTGGCTTCCAAGGAAGTGGAAGAAAGCATCTGCCGCGTTGCCCAGATGGGCCGTGCAGCGGGTATGCATCTGGTCATCGCTACCCAGCGCCCCTCCGCGGATGTCATCACGGGTTTGATGAAGGCGAACATCCCCAGCCGCATTGCCTTTGCGGTATCCTCCGCGCTGGAAAGCCGCATCATTCTGGACCAGCAGGGTGCGGAAAAGCTGATCGGTATGGGCGATATGCTGTATGCCCCCATCGGCGTGGGCAAGCCCGTCCGTATTCAAGGCGCCTTCGTGTCCGATGAAGAACGTGAGGATGTTATCAGCTTTGTGAAGAACCACTGTGAAGCGGAATATGACCAGTCCGTGCAGGCTCAGATCGAAAAGGCTGCAGAGGATAAGAACAACAAATCCAACGACAACGGCGGCAAGCAGGAGGAGCTCCACAGTGAGTTTGACGAGCTGCTGCCCCAGGCGGTGGATGTGGTGCTGGAAGCCAAGCAGGCCTCCGTATCCATGCTCCAGCGCAGACTGAAGCTTGGGTATTCCCGTGCGGCCCGCATTGTGGACCAGATGGAGGAAATCGGTGTGGTTGGGCCCTTTGAAGGCTCCAAGCCCCGTCAGTTGTTGGTCACCAAGGAGCAGTGGATGGAAATGCAGGCCATCCACGGTACAGCACCTATGGAACGAATGCCAGATGTACCGGAAGTCAGCGATGATGAGCTGTTTGACGTTCCCTTTTAATTAACAGAAAGGCAGTGGGACGGTGAATGCAACCGTCCCACTTTTTGAAATGCTATGAATGATTCTATTTTTCTTCCCGCCCTGCCCGATACCCCCTGTGGGCTATCCGATGGGGAAGTGGATAAGCTGAGTGTGCTGGCCCTTGCTCATGTGGGGGACGGGGTCTATGAGCTCATGGTGCGCACCATGCTGTGCGGACAGGGTATCGGCAAGGTCAGCGACCTGCACCGCCGTACCGTCAGCTATGTGTGTGCCCCCGCTCAGGCTAAGGCCATCAAAAAAATCATGCCCATGCTCACGGAAAAGGAAGTGCAGGTGTATAAGCGGGGCCGCAACTCCAAGATGCATGCTGCACCCCAGAAGGCCACCGTGGGGGAATACCACGCTGCTACGGGGCTGGAGACTATGTTCGGTTACCTGTATCTCAAGGGACAGTATGCCCGCATCGGGGAGCTGTTCCGTGCCATTATGGAGGACTAAGCCATGGCATTGGATGCAATATTTTTGACCGCACTGTGCGCCGAGCTGAATGAACAGGTCAGCGGCGCGAAAATCGATAAGGTACAGATGCCCGAGCGCGACCAGATCCTGCTGAGCATCCGCTCCCGACAGGGAAACAGTCGCCTGCTGCTGTCTGCGGGCACAGGCACCGCCCGCGTGCATATTACCGCCCGGAAGTTCGAGCAGCCTGCGGAGCCTCCCATGTTCTGTATGCTGCTGCGCAAGCACCTGTGCGGTACTGTCATTGAATCTGTGGAGCAGCCCAACCGTGACCGTCTGCTGGTGTTTTCCATTGGTGGCTACGACGAAATGGGGGACCCTGTTCATAAGAAGCTCATTGTGGAAATGATGGGACAGGCCTCCAACCTGCTGCTGGTAGGGGAGGACGGACGCATTATCGACTGTATGCGCCGTATCAGCTCCGTGGACGGCATCCATCGCAATTTGCTGCCGGGAATGTTCTATGAGCTGCCCCCCGCCCAGAAGAAGCCCGACTTCTTTTCCGTGAGCGCCGCGGAGCGCAGTCGGCTGTGGATGCAGGCAGAGGGCATTGCCGCAGATAAGTGGATCACCTCTGCCTTTGCGGGAATCTCTCCGCTAATCGCCCGTGAGCTGGCCTATCGTGCCTTCGGGGAGACCTCACCTTCCGTGGATGGTATGACCATGGATGAGCGGGAACGCTTTACCGATATTCTGGATGTGTTTGCGGACACGGTGACCTATGGTGAGTTTACTCCCGTTCTGCTGACGGAGGAGGGGCGAATGAAGGACTTCTCCTTCCAGCCCATTAAGCAGTACGGTGCCGCCATGGAGCAGCACACCGCCGAGGGCTTTAGTATCCTGCTGGACAGCTTCTATGCCGCCCGAGATAAGGCGGAGAGCATGCGCCGCAAGTCCAAGGAGCTTCAGAAGAAAATCAAGACTGCCCGTGACCGCAGTGCCCGTACCCTCATGGCCCGCCGTGTGGAAATGAAAAAGTCCGAGGATCGTGACACCTATCGCCAGTATGGGGACATTATCATGTCCAATATTTGGCGTGTGCAGAAGGGTGACAAGCTGCTGGAGGCAGAGAATTTCTATCTGGAGGACTGTCCCATGGTGAAGATCAAGCTGGATCCCCTCAAGACACCCCAGCAGAATGCGGCAAAGTATTATAAGGACTATACCAAGGCCAAGACCGCTCGTGAGCATTTGGAAGACCTCATTGCGAAAAATGAGGTGGAGCTGGACTATCTGGAAAGCGTGCTGGATCTGATCACCCGCGCAGGCAGCGAGCGCGATTTGAACGACCTGCGCCGTGAGCTGACGGAAACGGGGTATCTTCGCAAGCAGAAGGCAAGCGGCAAGGATCGCAGTAAGCCCCAAGGCCCAATGTCCTTTGTGTCCACCAACGGCTATGAAATTCTCGTGGGCCGCTCCAACGCACAAAATGACGAGCTGACCTTGAAAACAGCCCGCCGCAGCGATGTTTGGCTCCATACCCAGAAGATCCACGGCAGCCATGTGATCATTCGCGCCGAGGATACGGTACCCGATGACGAGACCCTGTATGAGGCAGCTTGTCTGGCAGCGTACCACTCCCAAGCCCGTGACGGCGGCAAGGTGCCTGTGGACTATTGCCTTGCAAAGTTTGTAAAGAAGCCCAAGGGGAGTATGCCCGGTATGGTCATTTACACAGACTACAAGACCATCGCAGCGGACTCCTCCGATGCCATCATCGAAAAGCTGAAGAAATAGCATTTCACCCACAGCCTATGGCTGTGGGTGTTGTTGCGTAATGGGGGAGTGTGTGGTAGGATGGGGGTAAGAGAGATAAACTTGAATTTGAAGGTGAGATTTAATGTACGAAAACCTCATTGCGGATTTAACATCGAAAGATGATAAATTCGCTTGTGCTATTGCTGATAAAATCATATCCGAGAGTCAAGATACCGATGAATGGTATGGGCACTTTGATACCTTTGCCTCGTTGCTTAATCATCCTAAATCATTGGTAAGAAATCGTGCATTGCATATTCTTGCCGCCAATGCTCAGTGGGATGATAATAACCGCTTCGATGCCATTCTATCAGAGTATCTTTCACATGTTACGGACGAAAAACCGATTACTGCCAGACAATGTATCAAAGCTCTTGTACAAGTAGGTATGGCAAAACCACAATACATTCCAAGGATACTATCATGTTTTCATGGCGCTGATTTGTCGAAGTACAAAGACAGTATGCGTCCGCTGATTGCAAAGGATATGGAAGAAACTGAAAGATTATTAACTAAGTAAATTCCAATTTGACAAAGGAGTGTGATTGTATGAAAAACAAAGAGTTTTGGCGGGTTTTGCTGATTGTTGGAATTGTTCCCTTTGCCGCTCCGTTCATTGGTTTTGTATATGAGATGATCAATTCTTCGTCATGGTCTCTTGCTGACTGGTTGGTTTTATACTCATTTGTTTATTGGCCAACATATGTTGTCGGCTTGATTCTGATTATTATTTCCGTATGTAAACTAAGAAAGTAAATTCCAAATTGTCGTACAAATGTATCACATGGCAAAATACCCCCTACCTGCTCGGGTAGGGGGTGAAGCTTTATTTTTGGATCAAGTGCAGGGCTCTGTCGTAATCATCCTTATGTACATAGATTTTGTATTCATAAGCGTAATCCATGTCCACGCCGAGGGTGCTGCCGCCCCGACGACCACCCATAGCGGATGATGTGGTGTTGGTGGTTTTCAGCCGATAGTCGATGCCGTTGGTACGCAGAATGTCACATACACGGACTCGGTCGTTCATATGATAGGTCATGTACAGCTCTCTGCGGTTGAAAATCGTAAGCATACC
>JAFQDR010000154.1 GCA_017415945.1 Oscillospiraceae bacterium | reverse complement strand
ACGCCGGATCCGACGCCAGAGCCTACGCCTGAGCCCACGCCGGAACCGACACCGGAACCCACGCCCGAGCCCACGCCGGAGCCTACGCCCGAACCCACGCCGGAACCCACGCCCGAACCCACGCCCGAGCCGACACCGGAGCCCACGCCGGAACCCACGCCCGAGCCTACGCCCGAGCCCACGCCGGAACCGACACCGGAATCTACTCCGACCATTCCTGTGGAGGGTGAGCTTGTGTCTGAGGTGCAGGACTATTCCGCCATGGCTGAGGTGCCCGAAAATGCGGTGCAGGATATCATCTATTATACCAACCATGTTGGGGTGAATGTGGACGGCACTCCGGGGGATGACTATTGTAAGTACAGCAGTCTTGCGGATAGTGCCATTGAGGATTATATTGCTATGCTGGAGGAGCAGGGCTTTACCCTTGTGGAATATTTCAGTGAGTCTTATTCTTCCGGCAGCAGCTACCGCTCTTGGGGTCTTATTAAAGAGGATGAGCCCGACTGGAAAACCTTCCGACAGCAGTTTGCGGACGGCGACTGCCATATCTGCATTTGGAAGAGCCGCAGCAGCTATGGGTCAAACAGCAATCGCATTAGCTGGTCTCCCGATATCACCATGTGCGACCTTGGGCTGCGCAGCGACGGCACCACAGTACCCGTTACACCGCAGGGCTTGTCTGCGGAAGCGGGGCTGAGGAAAATGCCCGACGGCAGCTTCCAAACCACCGATGGCAGATTGTCTGTGCCCGCAGGCGGGGCTGTGGTCATTCGTGATGGTGAAACCCTTACGGGGACGGTGACCTTTGAAACCACCGAAAAGGGTAAGGATGTGCTGACCATCGGCGGCTATAAGGATGCAGAACAGGTGGTGTTCACTGCCGAGGAAGGTTATGTGACCCAAAATGCGGCATATCGAACTTATGAGTTCGAGGGAAGTGAGCTGGATCTGAAGGTTACCGTTGGCGAAGACAGCTATACCTGCTACCGCAATTCCTCGTGGTATGACTATGTTACCGTTCGTCCCATGTACTACGTGGAGGACGGAGATGCGGTCTATTATCTCTACATCAAGTCAAGAAGCGAGCCCTTCATGGAACTGGAGATTCTGTGCCATGTGAACACGGCACCCCCTCCCGAGATCCCCTTCCCCGAGGTGGATGAATCCAAGCTGGTGAAGGTCAAGGGCAATTCCAATCAGACCATTACCATTACTACCGATCAGTTCCTGGAAATCGAGGTGACCATGAGAGAGTGGGATTCCTCTTATCACGTCTATGAATGGTCAATTACGGAGGGTGAGGATATCCTCTTGATGGATGAGGTCTATGACAGTGCAAAGTTTGCGCCCCTGGCTGCGGGGGAAGCGGAAGTGAAGATGAAGTACAAATACTCCGTGGAAGAGCCCGATGTGCTGACAGGTATCCCGCGGCGCAAGGCCAAGAGCAAGACCCGTACCTATACCATTATCATCGAAGAAGCAAATTCATAAGAAAAAACGGACACCCTACGGGGGTGTCCGTTTTGCGGACTGTCAAAAAATGCTTCGCAGAATTTCGTCCGCAAGGACGAAACAAAGTTATATCTATTTTTTGCGCCGGCATGTACGAAGCAAAAAATACAAATAGGCCTGCAAGTGTGGAATTTGTTCGCTGAAAGCGGACAAATTATGCGCGAAGCAGGCCTGCTATGCCCATCGCACAAGCGGGGGCTTCTCTGTCAAAATGCTCCGTAGGAGTATTTTGACAGACTCAAAAACGGACACCCTACGGGGGTGTCCGTTTTTTTGTGTGTATATTGTGCTTAGTGCTTTTCGGTGACCAGACCTGTGCGGTAGGCGGTCAGCAGTTCCATCAGGTCGTCTACCTGTGCCTGCAGTTCCCGACCCTCGTCGGTCTGTGCGATCTTCAGACGGCCCTCCATGTGCTCGAAGATCAGATCGTTGTTGTCGATGTCGTGGTTGTTGCGGATGGCATCACGGCGGCCCTGGAAGGGCTGGTGGGAAACCATGCGCAGGCTGCGGGAGTTGAAGATCAAGGTGTAGCCCGCAATGCCGCTGGTGGACTGGTAGGCCTTGCAGAAGCCGCCGTCGATCACGATGAGCTTGCCGTTGCCCTTAATGGGATTTTCGCCCTTCTTGACCTTTACGGGCACATGGCCGTTGATGATGTGGCAGTGCTTGCCGTACAGCCCGAACTCACTCAGCAGCATATCGCAGACATCGGGATTTTCGTAGAAGCGGTAGTAGGGGTTCTTGGCCTCTACCCATGCGCTTTCGTCCTTGATGAAGCGGCGTTCGAAGGTGGTCATGCGATCCTTGCCGAAGATGGGGCTGTTGCGGCCTGCCCACAGCCACCACAGGAAGTCCATGCCGAACTCACGCTCGGGTGTGCCGCGCTTGTCGTAGTATGCCTTACGGGCGGTCTGTTCCGCATAGTCCAGAAATTCCTTGCCGCTGCGGAGCTTGCCGCCGATGGTGAAGGTCTGCAGGCTGCCATCCTTGGTCATGGGGATACAGCCGTGGAACAGCAGGTTGCCATTGTGCACCTTATACATCCCGCCCTTGGTGTACAGGAAGCGGGTGTGCCGCTGGAGCTTTTCGCTGTGGCGGAAGGAATCCGTCAACTGATCGATGACAGCGTTTTCCTCGGGGGTCAGGGTATAGGGATCCGCAGGATTTACGGTGGGGAAGTCGCAGTCTTCCATATCGTAGGTCTTGCTGTCGATGGTGATGGTCTTGGTTTCGTAGTTGACCTTGTCCAGCATCAGACGGTCGGCCATGCCAAACTCGGGACGGCGCATACACTTTTGTCCCTCCAGCTTGAACAGGATCATGGAGATGGCCTTGTACATACGGGCGGACAGCAGCTTGTCCTTTTCTGTGTACTGTTCCGCGTCGGAGCCCGTGAGCTTGACCTTAAAGCAGTGGGTGTCCGTGTCCTTATACACTTCGTTGGCGAACACTGCCAGAGGGCGCAGTGAGATGCCGTAGCCCGTTTCGATGACATCCAGATTGTTGTAGCGGATGGAGTTTGCCAGCACCGTTGCCACCAGTGTGCGGGAGCCGGATGCTGCGCCCATCCACAGAATATCATGGTTGCCCCACTGGATGTCTACGCTGTGATACTTCATCAAATCATCCATGACGATGTCCGCACGGGGGCCTCTGTCGTAGATATCCCCAACGATATGCAGATGGTCCACGGTCATGCGCTTGATGAGGCTGCACAGAGCCTTCAGCACATCGGGAGCCTGCCCTGTGGCAATGATGGTTTCGATAATGTTGCGGAAGTAGTCCTTTTTGTCTTCCTCCTCCTCGCGGATATGCAGCAGCTCGTCGATGATATCCACATAGCGGGGGTCAATGGCATCGCGGGCCTTGCTGCGGGTGTACTTGCTGCAGCAGTGACGGGCCAGCTCAATGAGGCGATACAGCAGCAGACGGTAGTGACGGTCGGGGTTGTCGGTATCGGCAACCATGGCCAGCTTTTCCGCGGGGTAGTAGATAAGGGATGCCAGATCCTCATGGTCCTCAGCGGACAGGCTGTAGCCGAAGCGTTCGTCGATCTTCTTCTTCACTTCTCCGGAGCAGGAGTTCAGAATATGGGCGAAGGCTTCGTGCTCCCCGTGGATGTCGGAGAGGAAGTGCTCGGTGCCCTTGGGCAGGTTCAAAATTGCCTGCAGGCGAATGATTTCGCTGCCTGCGGACTGTACGTTGGGATATTGCTTTGCCAGAAGCTGCATATAGCGCAGACGCTCGGGTGTCAGGTTCATTTTTTGGATCATAATATCCTCCGAATACTGTTTTTCTTATTTCTTACTTATTTCAATATCTCGATTTCACAAACTGTGATCACACCGTCACGGACGGTGAAGCGGACATCAAACTCCAGAAAGTTGAAGCCGTAAATGCGATTGGGATCCTCCTGATAGGAGGGGCGGGGGTCTTGGGCGAGGATGCCGAACAGGCCTTCACGCTTATCCGCGGGGATCATGGACAGCCATTCCTCGGGGAACACCACTTCCAATGCGTAGTCCTTCACGTCATCGGCGAAGCCACCCCGTGCCTCGGGGTGGGCATCGGTGAAGGGGAGATAGGGCTTCACATCATAAATGGGGGTGCCGTCCATCAGGTCTGCGCCGGTCACCACCAGCACGGGGCCCAGCTTCTCATCCTGCTCCACCCGCACAAGCTCCACACTGCTTAGGCCCAGACTGTTGGGGCGGTAGGGGGAACGGGTGGCGAATACGCCCATACGCTTGTTGCCCCCCAGACGAGGCGGCTTTACGGTGGATGCCCAAGTGTTCCGCTTGTTTTCCGAGAAGCCCCAGATCAGCCACAGATGGCTGTATCCTTCCATGCCGCGGAAGGCCACGGGATCACGGTAGGTGGGCTCGAAAATGATGCGGGCCTCCAGAGTGTTTACCAGTCCGCTTTGACGGGGACAGCCGAACTTGGTGGGCAGATCCGTGCGGATATAGGCGATGGGGGAGATGGTATAGCTGTGTGCTTGTTTTGCCATAGCAAACCTCACTTTTTGTGTCTTATAAACATTGCACTAACATTGTACTCTTATTTCGGCATTTTCGCAACGGGATTTCTTTGTTTATTTTCTGTCGTTCACAATTTGTATGTGATTTTTACGAAGAGTGTGATACAA
This sequence comes from Oscillospiraceae bacterium, assembly GCA_017415945.1. The sequence continues at coordinate 4,290 of JAFQDR010000154.1, read as the reverse complement.
TACAACTATACCAATAAAAGGAAGGAGAACCTTCATTGAAAATTGAAAGAAAACCCGTGCGGGGCTTTGTGGTGGCTACCATCGTTACTGCCATCCTTGCCTTTGTGTATTTCTACTTTACGCTGCCCGCACTGAACATCCATAACCCCGATGCATTCATTTTTGTGGGGGCCATCATTGTGGTCTGGTGCAGCCTGTATGCCATGTTTTCCACCTCCCTGCGCTTCCGCAAGAAGGATGAGCCTGCACAAGAGCCTCACAATCGAGATTATTTGGATGTAGACGAGGACGGCAACGTCATTCGCAAGCGCCATGCCCATCAGGGCGGCAAGAAGATCACCGACTTGGCTGTGTTCAGCATGAAGGTGCCTCTGGCGATGGTAATCGCGCTGGTGGTCATCTTCGCTGTGGGCGTGGTCAGCGGTCTGCCCATCCTCCGTGCCCGCTCCTACAGTGATCTGCTGGTACCCGAAACCGGGGACTTTACCGCAGACGTTGCGGAGATCTCCTACAATCAGATCCCCATGCTGGACTCCGCATCCGCACAGGTGCTGGCAGACCGTAAGCTGGGTGAGCTGAGCGATCTGGTAAGCCAGTTCGAGGTGGACAATTCCACCACCCAGATCAATCTGAACGATGAGCCCGTCCGTGTGACCTATCTGAACTACGGGGACGCCTTCAAGTGGCTGAACAACTTCGGCGACGGCATTCCCGCCTATATCGTCATCGACATGACCACACAAGAAGTTACCGTGCAGCGACTGGAGCAGGGCATCCGCTACTCTCCCAGTGAGTATTTCTTCCGTGACATTCTCCGTCATCTGCGCTTCAGCTACCCCACCAAGCTGTTCGGAGATGTGAACTTCGAAGTCAACGAAGAAGGTCATCCCTATTGGGTCGCTTCCGTTGTGACCAGAACCATCGGCCTGTTCGGCGGTGAGGACGTCATCGGCGCAGTGCTGGTGGATGCTGTCAGCGGCGAGACCACGTATTACGACGTAGGGGAAGTGCCTACCTGGTGCGACCGCGTGTATCCTCCCGAGCTGCTCACCGAGCAGTACAACTACCACGGCCTGTACCATAAGGGCTTCCTGAACTCCATCTTCGGCCAGTCTCAGGTCACCGTCACCACCAGCGGCTATAACTACATTGCTCTCAACGACGACGTTTGGATGTACACAGGCATCACCTCCGTCAGCGGGGACGAGTCCAACGTAGGCTTCATTCTGGTGAACCAGCGTACCAAGGAAGCCAAGTACTATCCCATTGCGGGCGCTACGGAAGAATCTGCTATGCGCTCCGCTCAGGGTGCGGTACAGCAGTTCGGCTATCAGGCAACCTTCCCCCTGCTGCTGAATGTCAGCGGCCAGCCCACCTACTTCATGGCACTGAAGGATGCTTCCCAGCTGGTCAAGCAGTATGCTATGGTAAACGTACAGCAGTACAACGTGGTTGGCACAGGCAGCTCCGTTGCGGAATGTGAACGCAACTATATTCAGCTGCTGGGTGACAACAACATCGAGGTAGAGACCGAGGAGCTGGACACCGTCATCGGCACCATCACCGATATTCGTTCCGCGGTTCTGGATGGGGACACCCGCTACTTTATCCGGCTCAACGGCGCAGACCATTACTACATGGTCAGCATTGCCGATGCACAGCTGTGCGCCATTTTGAATGTGGGTGACCGCATTGCCATCGGTACCATGAGCGACAGCGGTGAGCTGCGCAACGCATATTCTGTGGAACGAAACTAAGGGTAAGCAGACCATATGTATATCTTTGGTCAAATCTGCGGAATCATTGGCACGGTCATCACCGTTGTACAGCCCCAATTCAAAAAGAGAATGCAGATCCTGTTTTGCACGGTCATCGTAAACGCAATGAGTGCCCTGAACTATTTGTTTGTGGGCGGAGCGGGCTCTGCGGTGTTCCTGTGCCTCATTGCCGTTGTGCAGGGCATGGTCTCTCTGGTTCATGAGCATCGGCACACCCATATTGCAACGTGGGAAACCCTGCTGTTTTTCGTTCTGTATATGGGAGCGGGGATTTTTGGACTGGTCACATCGGAGGGCTTCGTGTGGGGCATCAACGCCCACAACCTGCTGGAGCTGCTGCCTATTGTGGGCGCACTGATGCTGATGCTGTCTGTCTTTGCCAAAACCGAGCAGAAAACACGGCTGTTCCTGTTTTGCAACGGCGCGGTGTGGGCGGTATATTGTGCCGTGATCGGGGCAACCTCCTTTTTCACTTCCTTGGCAGCCATGGGCTCCTCGGCCATTGCCATGTGGAAATACCGCAACGCAGACGAGAGCTGCCCCAAAAAATGAAGGATTTGAATCAACTGTAAATTTAAGCCGCATCGGATGACCGATGCGGCTTATGCTATTGCCGTGGAAATGTTAAAGTGTTATAATATTAACAAACTAAGGTAAGGAGGGATCCCTATGAAAAAATGGATTACCGGTTTGTTGTGTCTGCTGCTTCTGGTGCTTTTGCCTGTGCTGGACACCCCTGCGGAGGCTGCTAATTTTGGCACCTGCGGGAACAATGTGGTTCGCTGGCAGCTGCAGCCGAGTACAGGCACTCTGACCTTCAGCGGCTATGGGGAAATGGGGCCTGTGGTGAATTGGAGCGCACAGCCCGATCCCGCACAGGTCAAGCATGTGGTCATTAAGGATGGCGTAAAGAATATTACGCACAATGCCTTCTCTGAATATAAGGCGCTGGAAACCGTTACGGTTGGCAAGGACGTTGTTGAAATTGGTACGAATGCGTTCTTTGCTTGTTCTGCGCTGCATACGGTCAAGCTCCCCGAAGGGCTTTTGGTGATTGACAGTAGTGTGTTCAATGAATGTGATGCTTTGACGCATATTGATATTCCCGACAGCGTTTTGAGCATTGGCACACAGGCTTTTTTCCGATGCGACAATTTGACTTCTGTGAAGATGCCTCGCCGTCTGGAGTATCTGGGGAACGGCGTGTTTTCCGAGTGTGTTTCCCTGAAGGAAATGAACCTGCCCAATGGCAGATATAAGATGTACGGCCGCGTATTTGAGGGCTGTACCGCTTTGGAACGGGTATCCCTGTCCGTGGGTGTGGAAAACATTGCGGAATACACCTTCAGCGGCTGTACCGCTCTGAAGGAAGTGGTCATTCCCAATACGGTGACAAAGATTGAGCAGTACGCCTTCAACGGATGCTCTGCACTGACGGAGGTACGTCTGCCCGATTCTTTGCAGAAGCTTGAAAATGCCTTTGGGGACTGCAGCTCTCTGCGCCTGATTGCAATTCCCTTCGGCGTGGAAACCATCCCTGCCTATGCATTCTCCGGCTGCAAGGCTTTGGAGACTGTTGTTCTGAGCGGTTCCGTGAGCAGTGTCAACGAATGGGCCTTCCCCCGGACTGTGAAGACGGTGTATGCCGATCGCATGAAGCCTTTTGTCTATTGGGCGGGCGACGAGTTAAAGGAAGTCTTTGTGGATGCGAACTTCCAAGCCTGCAAGACCAACGAGTACCATAATCACATATTCGACTATGTGATGCCTGTTGACCCCACCTGTGCGGCAGAGGGGAAGAGTCTGGGCTTGTGGTGCACTGCCTGCGGTGAAGTATTTGCGGAAATCGAAACTGTTCCCGCAACGGGCGCCCATACTTATGTGGAGGGGCTCTGCAGTGTGTGCGGCGGCAAGGATCCCAACTACGAGGGTGTGATCTTTACCTTTACCGATGTGACCGAAGCCGACTGGTTCTATAATCCCGTAAAGTGGGCGCTGCGTACCAATGTGACCTCCGGCATCAGTGAAACGGTATTTGGACCTTATGAGCCTTGTACCAGAGCCCAGGTTGTGACCTTCCTGTGGGCGGCTAACGGCAAGCCCGAGCCTGCGGGGACGGAGAATCCCTTTGAGGATGTCAGTGAAAGCGACTGGTTCTGCAAGCCTGTGCTGTGGGCAGTGGAAAACGGCATTACCGGAGGCACGTCTGCTACCACCTTCTCACCCAATGACCCCTGCACCAGAGCGCAGGTAGTTACCTTCCTGTGGGCGGATGCGGGCAAGCCCGATCATCTCCACGGGGACATTCCCTTTAAGGATACATTCGTGGGTGACTGGTTCCTCGGCCCTGTGCTGTGGGCAGTGAGAAATGATATCACAGGCGGAACGGGCAACGGTATGTTCTCCCCCTATGATACCTGTACCAGAGGTCAGGTGGTGACCTTCCTGTTCAAGGCATACGGACTCAAGTAAATCCTAACATAAGCGAACACCGCTGTCCTCGGACAGCGGT
>JAFQDR010000153.1 GCA_017415945.1 Oscillospiraceae bacterium | reverse complement strand
CGGGAAGATCCCGGTGAGGCGGTTCGTTGGTACGAACGACTTGCGGAGGAAGACGATGCGGAAGGTGAGTTCCGTCTTGGTTTGATGCTGCTGGAGGGTCTGGGGATCCGTCGGGATACGATTCTGGCTCTCGGCTGGCTGGAACGTGCGGCCTACAATGACCACGCTTCCGCTGAGGTCTATGCGGAGTGCTGCCGCCGCATCGTAGATTTGGAGGACGGCGTTAGCTATGGGGACCCCTTTGCTATGGGCTGGCTGGCAGAGGAATACATGAATCTGGGCTTGCTTCTGGAAAACGGAGAAAGCTTCTTTGGGGAAGCACTGACTCTGGCGAAAAAGGCAATGGCATCCGATGTGCCCGCGGCAATGTGGGTGCTGGGGCAAATGCATGAGCTCGGGCTGGGTGTTGAGGAAGATGCGGAAGCTGCCATCGGGTACTACGAGCGGGGCTGCGCATTGGAGCATCCCGGCTGTCTCCACAGCATGGGCAAGTTCTATCTCCACGGTGACTATCTCATCGGTGATACGGATAAGGGCATTTCCATGTGCCTGCATGCCGCGGAGCTGGGATGGGCACCTGCCATGCTGACCATGGGGGACTGCTACCAGTTCGGTGACGGGGTGCCCAGCAGCATGAAGACCGCTGTGGAATGGTACGAGAAGTATCTGGAAACGCACGAGGACAAGGAACTGCTGCGGCAAGTCATGCACATCCGTTCCGTTGCGGGTCTGGCAGACGATCAAGGCATGGCAGCCCCCTTCGAAATGCAGATGGAAGAAGAAAACGATCCCTTTGCAGGTTTCTCCATCTTTAGTGGCGGGGATCCCTTTGCCAAGGGCAGTCTCATGAGTGGCGAGCCCGACTTGGATGCCTTTGACTTCCTCGGCGGCAGCAGCTTCTCCGTCACCCCCGAAGTGGGCACCACCGAACCTATGTTCGACGACCTCATCTGGACCCGCCTCCGCGCCGAAGCGGGGGACGAGGATGCCATTGCCCTGCTGAAGGCACTGGGGGAAAATGTGGAAGGATAAGGGATCCCTTTGACGAACAGGCTTTCTTATGCTATAATCTCTGCAATAACAGAAAGGAGGGATATCCGTGGGCGTTGGGAAGCTGCTGGAATTTATCAATATTGTTGCCAAGCGGGCACTGGTCATTGTGCTGGCTGTGATCCTTGTGATGCTTGTGGCATCCCGAAATGTGGAATTTGAGCTGGAGCAGCAGGCACTGCAGGAGCAGATACAGACAGAACAGGGCGTTAATTTACCCTGATGTCACAAAAATTACAGTAAAAAACTGTTGCATTTATCAAAAAATGTGTTATACTATGTACAGTTCGTATTATGGTTCTTGGGAGTGGGCGAAAGCCCACTCTTTTTGTTGACTATCTAAAATTTCATAAAGACAGGTGAATTATGAGTAAGATTACCGAAAAAGTATGGTCTCTGGCACAGCCTGTGGCCGACGAAATGGATCTGGAAATTTGGGACGTGGAATTTGTCAAGGAAGCCGGTACCCAGTATCTGCGTGTGTTCCTGGATAAGGAAGAAGGCGTATCCATCGTGGACTGCGAAAACTTCTCCCGCGCACTGGATCCCATTCTGGATGAAGCAGACCCCATTCCCTGCAGCTATGTTTTTGAAGTGGGCAGCGCAGGCATCGAGCGTGAGCTGAAGCGTCCCTCCGACTTTGAAAAGTTCATGGGCGCACAGGTCAGCGTTAAGCTGTATCAGGCTGTCAACGGACAGAAGAACTATGTTGGCGATCTGGCCGCATATGATAACGGAGATATTACCCTCACTGTGGGCAAGAACACCGTACTGCTGAAGAAGGCACAGGTAGCACAGGTCAAGCTCCACGTTGATTTTTAATAGAAAGAAAGGTAAGGAGAATTATGAACGCAGAATTCTTTGCAGCTGTTGCTGATATTGAAAAGGAAAAGGGTATTCCCAAGGAATACATGTATGAAAAAATCACCCAGGCTCTGCTGGCTGCTTTCCGCAAGGATCATGTGGAATATGAAGGGGATGTAAGAGTGCTGCTGGACGAGGACGCAAAGAAGATCCAGCTGGTTGAATATAAGACTGTTGTGGAGGATGTATACGAGCCCTACTGCGAGGTCACTCTGGCGGTTGCCAAGAAGGTGGTGCGCGGCGCTAAGCTGGGCGATACCATTGCCATCCCCGTAGAAACCAAGAACTTCGGCCGCATTGCCGCACAGGCAGCAAAGCAGGTCATCATTCAGGGCATCCGCGAAGCAGAACGCGGTATGGTATATGACGAATTTACCTCCAAGGAACACGAGCTGCTGACCGGTGTGGTCTCTCGTATCGACCCCAGAACCGGCGCCGCTCACATCAAGATCAACTCCAACTCCGAGTTTACCGAGGCTATGCTGCTGGCACAGGAACGCATCCGCGGTGAAGTGCTGCGTGAAGGTGATCACATCAAGGTTTACGTTGTGGAAGTTCGCCGCAACGCACGCGGTCCTCAGGTGCTGATCTCCCGCACCCACCCCGGCTTTGTGAAGCGTCTGTTCGAAATGGAAGTTCCCGAAATCTTTGACGGTACCGTGGAAATCAAGTCCATTGCCCGTGAGGCAGGCAGCCGCACCAAGATGTCCGTCTGGTCCTCCGATGAAAACGTTGACCCCATCGGCGCTTGTGTCGGTACCCGCGGCGGTCGTGTGGCTTCCATTGTGGATGAGCTCCACGGCGAAAAGATCGACATCATTAAGTACAGCGAACAGCCCGAGCAGTACATCGCTGCCGCACTGTCTCCCGCAGACGTAATCAGCGTTACCATGCTGGAGGACGGCAGAAGCTGCCGTGTCATCGTTCCCGACGGTCAGCTGTCTCTGGCAATCGGTAAGGAAGGCCAGAACGCTCGTCTGGCTGCAAAGCTGACCGGCTACAAGATCGATATCAAGCCCGAATCTCAGGCTTAAATATACGGAAGGGAGTCGAGCAGGTATGCAGAAGAAAATTCCCATGCGGCAGTGTCTCGGCTGCCGAGAAATGAAGCCCAAGGCAGAACTGATCCGTGTGGTGCGCTCCCCTGAGGGAGAGCTCGCTCTGGACGGACGGGGAAAGGCTTCGGGCAGAGGCGCTTATGTCTGCAGAGACAGCGCTTGTTTGAAGAAGGCGAGAAAATCCAAGGCACTGGAACGGTCTCTGGAAACGCAGATCCCCGATGAGATCTACGACCGTTTGGAACAGGAAATGGAGGCGGAACATGGATAAGGCATTGAATTATCTGAGCCTCATGCGCAAGGCAGGTGCCTGCGCTGTGGGGGAAACCGACTGCGGCATTGCCTGCAGAGAAGGCAAGGTGAAGCTCCTGCTGCTGGCAAGTGATGCGTCCGATAACGCACAGGCCCGTGCCAAGGGCTTTGTCTACGGCAGAAAGATCCCCATGGTACAGCTGCCCTACACCAAGCTGGAGCTGTCCGGCCGACTGGGCAAGGGCGCCATTTCCATGATGGCTCTGTATGACCTTGGGTTTGCGGTTGCCTTTATGAAGGCTCTGGACACCGACGGCACCCACGCCGCTGTCATTGCCGAGCTTGAAGAAAAGCTTGCACAGCAGAACAAGCGTAAAGCGGAAATGAAAGCACATGAACGGAATAAAAAGTTAGGTAAGAGGAGGACTAAGGCTTGAGTATTGAAAAGTACCGCGTACATGAAGTTGCAAAGGACTTCAAAACCACATCCAAGGTTATCACTCAGATTTTGACTGACTATGCTACTACCCCCAAGAACCACATGCAGGTTCTGGAAAGCAAGGAACTGGATATTATTTTTGAATACATGACCCAGCACAACCAGATGGAAAGTCTGGAAGATCTTTACAAGACCGCTGCTCCCAAGGCAGCACCCAAGAAGGAAAAGAAGGAAGAAACCGTAAAAAAGGTGGCGGACGAAAAGACCGTGAGAGAAGATAAGAGAGAAAACAAGGGCGGCAGCCGTCAGGAAAAGCCCGCACAGCAGGCCAATCGTCAGGAGAAGCCCGCACAGCAGGCACAGCAGCCCCAGAAGCATGAGACCCACATCTCCAAGAAGGTAGCGGAAAAGCGCATTGTTGACACCCGTGGTGCCGCAAGCGCAACCAATATCGACAAGTTCAACGAAAAGTACGATGAACTGGCAGGGGATAAGGGTGAACGTATGGGCCGCCGCGGCAAGGAAAAGATCGGCGGCAAGAACAAGCAGCGTCAGCAGGCTCCCTCCAACAAGCGCAAGCAGGAGGAAAAGGACCGTATGCAGCGTCTGCAGCTGGAGATCGCCCGCAAGGCACAGACTAAGGTCTCCATCCCCGATGAAATCACCGTAGGCGAGCTGGCAAGCCGCATGAAGAAGAGCGCGGCAGTTGTTATCAAGTCCCTGATCAAGATGGGCACCTTTGCATCCGTATCCGATGTCATCGACTTCGATACCGCTGCGCTGGTGGCTATGGAATTTGACTGCAAGATTGAACGTGAAGTGATCGTTACCGTTGAGGAACGTCTGATCGACGACAGCGAGGACAAGGCAGAAGACCTGATCCCCCGCGCACCTGTTGTTGTGGTTATGGGTCACGTTGACCACGGTAAGACCTCTCTGCTGGACTCCATCCGTAACGCACACGTTGCTGCAGGGGAAGCAGGCGGCATTACCCAGGCAATCGGCGCTTACACCGTTGACGTAAACGGCAGCCCCGTAACCTTCCTGGATACCCCCGGCCACGAAGCATTTACCTCCATGCGTGCACGCGGCGCCATGGTAACCGATATTGCCATTCTGGTGGTTGCAGCGGACGACGGCATCATGCCCCAGACCGTTGAATCCAACAACCACGCTAAGGCAGCCAACATCCCCATCATCGTTGCCATCAACAAGATG
>JAFQDR010000152.1 GCA_017415945.1 Oscillospiraceae bacterium | reverse complement strand
CACTGCATTCTCTTCCTTGATGCCAACGGCAGCGATGGAATCCTTGTGGAAGCCGAGGGTTCAGACTACGCTCGGAAGTCACAGTTCATTTCGTATGCAAGAGCAATCGTTGAGGCGAATGACATTACTGCCGGAGAACATCAGCTCCATGCAGAGCTGAAAGCTATGGCTGACCGAATCGCAGAGCTTGCTCACACAGGTCAGAAGCACTTCATTTTTGAAGATATGCTCGGCGATGAAGATTTGTGAGTTCTGATGATTCGAACGGTGGCAGAAATGCTTGACAGACGTGAAGATCTTGTAGAGGTTCGTGACCACTACCTCGGAATTACAGGTCAGGCAGATTTCACGGTAACCGCCAAGCCCACACAGGAAATGAAGTTCTATTGTCCCCTTGAGATTCAGGCTGAACCACAGATCTACGAAACAGATTGGGATACTCCCTATGAGGATGCAGGCACGGAAGATGTGAATATGACAATGTAAGACGATTGAGGTTGCAGGTTTCTTTTTGAAATCTGTAACCTCTAATCTATTGAAAATAGTGATGGGATGTGGTATAATATAGGAGGTTGGATGGACCGATAAATAAGAATTTGTAATGGTGAAATCAATGGAAATCATAGATAAAAAGGTAGATGGCGGAAAAGCCTTTGACTGGGGAAAAACATCAGTTGACTATGCCAAATACCGCGATATTTATCCGCAAGAATTTTACGATAAAATTATAAATCGAAATCTTTGTTTGAACGGACAAAGGGTGCTTGACATAGGAACGGGAACAGGTGTTATCCCAAGGAATATGTATCGTTACGGTGCAAAATGGACAGGAACGGATATTTCGGAAAATCAAATTGAGCAGGCAAAGAAATTGTCCGCAGGTATGGATATTGACTATTACGCTATGTCGGCTGAGGCGCTGGATTTTTCCGATGACTCCTTTGATGTGATTACAGCTTGCCAATGCTTTTGGTATTTCGATCACGAAAAAATTATGCCGAAGCTTTACCGTATGTTAAAACTGAATGGTCGAATTGTTGTTCTCTATATGGCATGGCTACCTTTCGAGGATAAAATTGCGGGTGCAAGTGAGAAACTGGTGCTTAAGTACAGTCCGAATTGGAGCGGCGCCGGTGAAACCAAGCATCCGATACACATTCCTGACTGCTATATAGAAAATTTTGAATATGCGTATCACGAGGAATACACGTTAAATGTACATTTCACACGTGAAAGCTGGCACGGAAGAATGAAGGCATGTCGTGGAGTGGGCGCATCTCTTACACAAACTGAAATCAAAAGCTGGGAACAAGAACATCTGACCCTGTTAGAAAAAATTGCACCTAACGAGTTTGATGTCTTGCACTATGCAGCAATTGCTGAATTGAAAAAGAAATAAATCCCAATTTGTCGAACAGTTAGGAAAATAAGAATTTAGCGAACAGATTAAGCGGGGAGGTTTATATCATGCTTTTTAAAAGCGGATCCGGCTGGAAAGCTTGTTTTGATGAAAATAGCGGAAGATATTTCGGAGAATATGGTGGCTTTCAGGATTATCGTCTGTATGAAATAACAAAAGAAATATTCGACCGTCTTGACAAAAAAATGAAAGAAAGTGAAGCGGGCGACCTTATGTACCAAGGCAGACGCATGTACATGGCTGTTGATGACCGCTGCGGACCTCCTTACACCATTGTTTTCGATGATGACTATAAAAAACTCTGCCCATGGGCAAACGTCGTAAAAAGCGGAAAGGTCTGGACGGATGAGCTTACCGATGCAGTTGCTGAAATATTTGAATCCGAAAAGGACAACCGCGAACTGAAAAATAAATAATAATTCTTTCAAATTCCAATTTGTTGAACAGTTAGGAAAATAAGAATTTGTCGTATTCAAAAAATCAAGAAAAGTAGTGTTTAATTTGATATTATAGATACACACATATATAGTGCTATGGAGGTATCAAGGATGACTGCGGATATTGTGACAAAAAGTATAATACTCAATAGAAAATTGAATAAATTTCTTCTCCTTAAGCGAGAAAAACAGGATTCTATTGGTGCAAACACTTGGGAGAATACTGGTGGAAATGTTGAATGCGGTGAAGAACTTGAAGAAGCTATGAAAAGGGAAATAAGAGAAGAAACAGGTATTACAGATATAAGCATCGAGAGAGTTGCGTATATTACTCTTGTTAATGGAAAGAAACCGTATTTAATTATTGCTTATCTCTGTGAAACATTAACAGAATCAGTTACTTTAAGCAATGAACATCAAGCATTTATTTGGGCAGATGAAGAAACGTGTAAAGAACTGTTACCTGAAGAGATTATAACTGATTTTGAAAGGAATAAAATATTTGAATGTCTTGAAGTGTAATTACAGTTTTTAAGACAAGATAAATTCCAATATATCGAACTGAATATTATTACATAGCCGTTTGTGACTAACAATCACAGACGGCTTTTTCTATACCCAAAACAAGAAAGGAGTGGTCAGATGATCCGAGTATTCGACGCTTTTTCGGGCATCGGAGGTTTCCGAAGCGCCTTTGAAAGAGTCGGAGGTTTCAAAACGGTGGGCTGGTGCGAGATTGACCGATTCGCCCAGAAATCCTACCGAGCGCTTTTCGACACAGGGGGTGAACAATTTTATGAGAATATCAGAGATATAGACACAGCAGGACTTGCAGACTTTGATCTCCTCGTTGGAGGATTTCCGTGTCAGCCGTTCTCGGTCGCAGGAAAAAGGCTTGGCACAGCCGATGAACGAGGCGATCTGTTCTTTGAGCTTGCCCGAACCTAAGGCAGGATGCTGTGCGAAGGTGAGGGTATGCCGTGAATGGATTTGACCACGGCGGCCCGAATCCTTGAAGCCAAGCGGCCTCGCTATTTTATCTTTGAAAACGTACCCGGACTGCTGGGTATACAGTAACAACCTGTTACAATATTTAAAAGAGTGGTGATGAGATTCCATTCTGATGGATGAACAATGTGAGAAACTGCATCGTACCTGATTTTATGCAGATACGATGCAGTTTTTATGTGTGTGCTTTTTTAAAGTTTGTAAAATTCCTGATTGGGACTGTTGCATTTTACATAAAATGCAACCTCCAAGCAAAGAAACGAACCCCTGCAAGGCGGTTGCATTGTATCAAACATTGAGTCTTTTGCCATATCAGCACCCTAATTTTGATACAAAGTTAGGGTGCATTTATTTTCATCAAATTCACGCATTTTCGGGAAATTCTGCAAATCCGAAACGATAGGTCGAACTTTTGCAGTAATTTCAGAGCAGACAAACGAGAGAAATTCAATTCTTAAACGATAGCCCCTTGCTATCGTTTTTTTATTGGATTTTCTGAGAAAAAAGGGTGCATTTGTTAAAGCTGTGTTCATTTTGCTTGAAAATGGCTATTTTGCTGGGCTTGTAGTAAGACGTCTTTCAATATTCCATTTTCATTTTTACAGTTTATTTCTTGACTGTCCGGCTGATAAGTGCTATAATAAAATTATAGCAAATTTTACCTGCATATTATGAAATCTGAAACACGAAGGATGCATACGGATTGGAGGAAGAACTATGCGAATTTTTAAGAAAATCTCTGCTGTGATTGTTGCGGTTTCTGCCTTGAGCACATGTTTTGTTCCTGTCGTATCCATGGCGGAGGTGCGTGATGTGAATGTGAATACACTTTCCGAAGAAACGGTGGATTTTTACGACTATTGGAAAGAAAAATATCTTGCACAGGATCCCTACGTCAAGGATCAAACACAGTATTATGTATTCTATGGTGATGAAACCTTTGCGGAAGCTGGCTATTCCGTTCCTGTTACCGTTTCCGAAGCACATGGCTATGGTATGCTTATTGCTGCGTCTATGGCGGAATATGACAGCGAGGCAAAGGATATCTTCGATGGCATGTACCGTTATTACAGGGCGCATTTAAGTGAGATCGGCCCGAATCTTATGGCATGGCAGCAGTCTGACAATGGCACAGCAATCATCAACTCATCCGGTGCAGATTCTGCAACGGATGGCGATCTGGATATTGCCTACGCCCTTCTTATGGCGGACAGCATCTGGGGCAGTGACGGCGAGATAGACTACAAGCAGACTGCCATTGATGTGATTAACGACATTATGACCTATGAGGTCAATCAGAATGACTGGGTACTGCGGCTTGGTGACTGGGCTTACTGGTCGGATGAGGGAGACAAGTATGATTCTGCCACACGTTCTTCGGATTTTATCGTGCAGTATATGCCCGTGTTTGCCGAAGCAACAGGCGATGACCGATGGCTGACACTCTATGAGAATACCTACAGCATTATCAATAAAATTGTTGATGACTATGGAACGGGAATTCTTCCAGATTTCATCATCAAGGACAGTGCAACGGGTGAATTTATCCCCGCACCTGCCAATTTCCTTGAAAGTGAAAATGACGGAAATTATTATTACAACGCCTGTCGTACGCCTTGGCGTATCAGTATGGATTATCTGATCAATGGAAATACGGATGCAAAGCGATTTGCTGATGCGATCAATGCGTTTATCATCGGAGAAACAGGCGGTGATCCGTGGGAAATCATGGCAGGCTATACGCCTGACGGAACTGCCGTTTCCGACTGGAACGACCTTTGCTTCAATGCACCGTTTATGGTATCCGCAGCCTGTGGTGAGAATACTGCATGGCATGTTGCTGTCAGGGATATGTGTCTGAACTACGGTGAAGATGTGTATTTCGGAGACACTATTACGATGCTTTGTCTGATCGTGGATGATGACAGCTGGATTGTACCGGAAAGCAAAAGTACAGGGATTCGTGGCGATGTCAATGCAGACGGTGAATTTACTGTAGCCGATGTAGTCGCACTCCAGAAATGGCTGCTTGCCGTTCCCAATGTAAAGCTTGCAAACTGGAAGGCAGGCGATCTCTGTGAGGATGGCAGACTTGATGTATTTGATCTTTGCCTGATGAAGCGTGAGCTGCTCTCCGAAACACCGAAGAACTATGTTGATGTTACAACAATAGATGAGCTTTTCGTTGCAATGCGTAATGCACAGCCAGGCGATGTCATCTGTGTCGCAAGCGGAACTTATGACTATACAACCTATCAGGGTGCGCAGAAAATCGACACCTCTGCGGAAGGAACGGAAGATGCTCCCATTACATTGACTGCCGCTGATCCGGAAAATCCGCCGATTATCACAGGCACAAGTGCAGAAAATGGTTATGTGATCCAGATCACAGGCGATTATTGGATCCTTGAAAATCTGAAAATCACAACCTCGCAGAAAGGCATCGTTCTTGACAATTCCAATCATTCCATTATCAGAAATTGTGAGGTATACAATATCGGCTCAGAGGCGATTGCGATCCGTGACGGAAGCTCCTACTGTACAGTGAAGGATTCCTATATCCATGATACGGGAACGGTCACTTCGGGCTATGGCGAGGGCGTGTACATCGGCAGTGCTAAATCTGTTACAGGCTTCGATTACAAATGTGACTACAACACAGTGGACGGCTGTACCTTTAAGAATATTGCGGCGGAGCACGTAGATGTCAAGGAATATACAACTGGAACGGAGATCATGAACTGCACGTTCTACGGTGATGGCATGACGGGTGCGAACTATGCAGGCAGCTTTGTGGATATTGCAGGCAATGATGTGAATGTTCATGATAATATCGGTTATCGCAACGGAAACACCAATATCGTAGCAGCATTTGAGCTTCATGAGCAGGTTGAAGGCTGGGGCTATCATTGCATTTTTACTGACAATACTGTCTACATGGATCAGCCCTATGGTGCTGTGGATACCAGTCGTCGTATGTATGTAGTTGATGGCTGGTACAGTGATTTTTCTGTCAGAAATAATCAGGTCGATTATGGCAATGGATTAGTTCCTGCGGATAGCTGGGAATACTATAATTCTGACTATGTAACTTATCTGAATTAATAAAAAACACCCCACAAGGCAAGCAGACCAAACCAGTCTGCCAGCCCTGTGGGGTATATTGCTGTGTGTTATTTGTAATATCCACTGAAAACCTCCACCGCATATTCCGAAAAAGGCGTGTCAAGATAAACATAGTTAAATTCTCGGGAAATATCCCAGCCCATGACATGAAATTCAGAAAGTGAGCTGTTAGTTTCTCCTACAGCATGGTACGCAAAGGTAATGCAGTTGTTATTCTCCAGAAGCCTTGTGATAAGCCCGAAATTGCTGATAGTTGTAATTCTTTCAAACTCTGAAAAAGAGTG
>JAFQDR010000019.1 GCA_017415945.1 Oscillospiraceae bacterium | reverse complement strand
GTCCATCATGCACATCTTATGTTCCATCATAGAATGGACGTATCGATTCAGCGTGACATTGGAATTCTTGTGCCCCAGGATCTCGGAAAGTGATTTCACGTCCATACCGCATTCGATCGCTCGTGTTGCGAACGTATGACGTAACGAATGAAATCCGCGGCGCGGGACACCGATTTTATTCAGCAGCAGTTCGAAGCTCCGCTGATACGCCCGAACGGAAGGAAGTTTCCCCTTGTCTGTAATGACGAGAGGTGAATTGCTTCCTTTTTTCATGTCCCGGAGAATGGGGACGAGTTGCCGAGGAAGTGGAATCACACGGTTGGAATGAGACGTCTTCGGCGTCCCGGTGATACGGC
The DNA here is from genome assembly GCA_017415945.1 of Oscillospiraceae bacterium. The sequence goes on along the minus strand of JAFQDR010000019.1, from coordinate 3,947 downwards.
AGATCTTGCCGTTCTCATCCTTACCGTCATGACAGCTTTTTGTCACCCGCAGCTCTCGTTTCTGCAAATCAATATCGTCCCATTCCAGTGCCATCAGTTCTCCGATCCGAAGCCCGGTGTAAAGGCAGATCAGCACCCCAAGCATTTTATCCCGACGATCTTCCCGGACTGCCTGCTCGATCTTTTTCTGCTCGGCGACTGTGAAGCACTCCACCGGCTTTTCCTCGATCTTGGGACGCTTGACGTTGTTCATCTCATACACATCCGTGAACTTCAGATGGTGTGCTGTTTCAAGGGACTGCTGGATCACCGTGATAATCGAATTGACGGTATTGGCAGCAAGTCCCTTGCCCGTCTTCAGATTGCCGTGAGATGTCAGGTCGGTTACGAATTGCTGTACCATAAACGGCGTCAGCTCGGACAACTCATACTCGCCCAGTTTTGGGATGATGTGCTGTTCGACGATATTGGTGTAACGGGTATAGGTTCTGTTTTTGTAGTTTGGCATCACATAGTTGGCCAACCAGTTCATAAGCCATTCTTTGTATTTCATATAACATCCTTTCTTTCGTATAGTATTGCCGTAAAACAAAAGAGCCGAACCAAGATTTTTCCCGTTCGACTCTTAAATTTTACCCATATTATGTTGGTCAACCATATAACTGCATTTCGTCTGCCTGAGTATATTATATCACATTCCGCCGAAATCATCAATAAGCCGGACGTAAATTCGCATTGGGCATACAAGGTCTTTTGCCTGTTTGTATCAAATACGAGATTACCTTGCAGGATACTATACCATAAAAAGCCCGCTGAGATACATCAACAGGCTTTCCATAGATTCAGTTTTTTACCAGTTATCCCGCAGAAGGAAATCTGCAATATGGACGATTTCGATACCGTTATCGTTGCCAAGTGCCAGATCATCGCGGCACACCACATACTTGCGGTAATGATCTCGGATTTCCATCAGATTATCCGTTTCCCGAGTTGATTCCACGGGAAGCTCCACACAGACCTGGATATAGATCTTCTCATCCCGACGTACTCCGACAAAGTCGATTTCCTTGGTGCCGTTCTTTCCGATATAGACTTCGTATCCCCGACGTTTCATCTCAAGGTAAACGATGTTTTCCAGCATTGCTGAAATCATCTTCCGGTCAAATCCCATCTTGCTGTACTTGAATGAAATATCGGAAAGATAATATTTCTCCTGTGTTTTCAGTACGGACTTTCCTTGCAGATCATAACGGTGACAGGGATAAATGATAAATGCATCCGCAAGCCATTTCAGGTAATTATAGATCGTCTCCACCGAAATGCTTCTGTGTTCGTTCTTCAAAAACTTGACAATGGAATTGGCGGAAAAGGTCATTCCCACATTTTCCACGATGAATCGTACTACCCGGTCAAACAGTTCCTTATTACGAATCTTATGACGCTTGGAAATATCCCTTGTGATCACAGCGGCATAAATGCCTTCCACCACCTGATAGGCAGAATTGGTATCGAAATTACTGATGCCGATGATGGGAAAACCACCGTACTGCAGATATTCATCAAACGCAGCTTTGCATTCTTCCTTATCCTTGGACTTGAACTCAAGGTATTCTTTGAATGAAAGTGTATACACCGGAATGGACACATACCGTCCGGTCAGATAGGTGGAGATTTCACTGGACATCAGCTTGGAATTGGAGCCGGTCACATAGATATCGACATCTGCACCCTCCAGAAGACTGTTAACCGCCTTTTCCCACCCGTCGATCTCCTGCAGCTCATCCAGCAGCAAATAGCATCTGCCTTTGCCCTCAATGGCTGCCTTGAGTTCATCGTACATCGCCTTGGCTGTGAAACCGTCATCGATCTCCATTTCGTTGTATTTGCGAAAAATGATGTTCTCAGCGTTTACACCTCGGTTTATCAGCTCATTTTTCATCATCTCAAGAATTGTGGATTTACCGCAGCGGCGCACGCCGGCGAGAATTTTGACAAGCGGCGCATCAATATATGGCGTAATTGCGTTTATATAATCCGGTCTTAAAATCATTGTATACCCCTCCTCTGCAATTCTGTTATATATAGTATATCAGAATTTTCAGAATTAGTCAATGAGTTTTTTCGTTATACAAGTAAAAACTTTATGTACACATATATTTTTTCGGTTTTACAGCGAGTGGGATATGCACTGATGAAAGCAATCTGTCAGTACTCTGTATCTTAATACAACTCAGTTTGCTTGCATTAGATGGTTAAAAATCATCCGTCGGGCACACACTTTTCTGCCGTAAAGGGCAAGTATCCGTACCCAGCGGTTTCGCATTTATCCAGGCCTTGAATATCTCAAAAAAACGATAATGACTTATCCATAAAAGACATTCGCTCGGATCTATATATCGAGCAAATAAAATCTCACAGTCGCTTACCGGAAGCAATACCGGTGTTCCGTTTTCATCCGGCACACAGAGGTAATCTCCGCATCCTTCATGAGCCTCATATTTGCATTGCTTGCATTCGATGTAAATGGAGTTACGCCAATTGCCTTCGGTTAGGTTCAGAAATTTGTGGATGATTCTGATATCCGTGATACAGTTTGACATTTCACGCAAGTCCCTTCGCCACAGGTGCCATGAGCACTCGTCCAGTACCGCGATACACATTCACCAGCCCCTCTCCGGACGCTGCAGATCCGATCAGGGTCTTACCGGATCGTTCCGCAGTAAAGTCGAGACTACCGCTCCATGCAATCGCCATATTACCATCGATCTTCAGAACATCGTTATTAAGTTCGATTTCGATAAGCTCCTCTTTCGGACACGGAGACTCAAGACAAAGCACGCCTCTGCCAACAATACCGAGATTGAACAGACCTTCGTTCCCGGCGATTGCAGAAGATAAATTCGAGCGCATGACTGCTTTGTGCTTCAGCTCGGCATCACAGGCAAGGAAGAGTCCATCGTCCAGCACAATGGAACCATTCCAATCCCCTACATCCATGAGGAGAATATGTTTGTAGGTGGGTTCCAGCACCAGCGTGCCGTCGCCGGTATATTCGGGTTTGATGGCAGATTCACCGGTTACACTTCCGCGCAGAGCTTTACCAAAGAAATCACCGACACCTTTCACGCCTGTAGTTGCATTGACATTACCGGCCATCCACTGCATTGCTCCTGCCTGCAGGGTAATATCAGCCTGCGACAGATCGCAGATCACCTGGCGCTTGCGGACGTTCATGGCATTACAGTAGTAAGCCAGAAGAGCTTCGGAAGGCATCACACTGAGGTCACGCTGGTATTCGGTTACGGTGAACGGACCGAGTTGGTCGATGGTCTTGATATCATCGTTAGCAATGAAGTTTTTGATATTGTACATAGTAAGTTCCTTTCATATTTTCTTATCGATAAAGATAAGTTCAGCAAAATAAATTGCATTAGAAAAACAAAAAAACCGGGAAAAACCGCTATCGTCAGACAGCGATTTCTCCCGGTTTCGTTATGTTGTATTACTTATGCCGTCCGAATAAATCTTTGACGGTGTGCAGCGGACGTTTACCTTCGCACTTTGCTTTCTTTTTACGATATGGTCTCGACCTTTTGCGTATGAAGCGTCCGCGCCGTCCGTAAAAGTAGTACTTAGGGTATTGCAGCAAGAGCCGTTTTCGCATGGCTCCTATTCCTCATTATCAGGTGGTAGGAGTGTAGGTAGGAAGGTTGCCCGCAGTATAGGTATCAAAGAGAGCCTTGATCTTCTCCTGGATGCCGGGGATGATCTGGCTGTTGAAGAGCGCTACCATAGCGGTGATGAGAAGAGAGCCGAGAATTACGGCGATGATTACTTTTACACCTTCGGAGATGTAGAAGTCGCCGTTCTCGTTATCGAGAGCCTGCTTTGCGGATGCCTTGAGGTTCTTTACCTTTGCGGAAGCTGCGGTCATGAGATTCTTGAAG
>JAFQDR010000151.1 GCA_017415945.1 Oscillospiraceae bacterium | reverse complement strand
TAGCAAGATAAAATATAGGTAATAAAAAAGTAACGCTACCGTGCGGTTGGCGTTACTTATAATGCACCTTCAGGTGCGGCTGGTATATGGCCCTTATAGGGCCGTTATTCAAACCCCACGTTTTACGTGGGGTTTATGATTCATGGAAATTCCGTGGGAAGTGAGAAACCAACGGTTTACGAATGGACGCTTTTGTGTTATATTGTCTATAACTATGTGAAAGATCAGCTCTAATCATGGAGTTGGATGGGTAAAACTATGGAACTTTACGACAAGCTGCTGGAAGTCAGCAGAAAATTTCGTATCGAATACGATTATCTGGGCTATGAGGTGATCAAGTCCGGCAATGTGCATAATACCTATAAGGTGAATTTTATGCTTCCCGAGGGGAAGCCCAAGTCCTTCTTGGTGCAGAATGTGAATACCTATGCATTCCGCAATCCCGTTGCGCTTATGGATAATATCGATAAGATCACCGAGCATATCCGCGCCAAGAATCCCGGTCAGCTGGCTTTACATTTCCATCATACCGCAGACCGTAAGACCTATGTGGTGGATGGGGAAAACTTCTGGCGCATGACCAACTATGTGCCCTCTGTTACCTTTAATTCCACACAGGATCATACGATTTTGTGGAATACCGGCAGAGCATTTGGGGAGTTCCAGAATAACCTCTGCGACTTTGACCCCAATACCATTATTGAGACCATCCCCGGTTTCCATAATACACGCCAGCGCTATGCGAATTTTGTGCGCTCCGTGGAAGCGGATCCTATGGATCGTGCGGCGGAGGTTTGGGAGGATATTGAGTATCTTCTGGCTGTGAAGGAAAAGGCCTGCGTACTGACGGATATGCAGATGCGCGGGGAGCTGCCTCTTCGTGTGACCCATAACGATACCAAGATCAACAATGTTCTGTTCCATCAGGAGACAGGGGAAGCTCTGATCGTCATTGATTTGGATACGGTTATGCCCGGTGTCATGGGGCACGACTTTGGGGATGCCATTCGTTTTGCCGCAAACTTTGTGGAAGAGGACTGTCCCGACTATGAAAAGGCGGGGGTCGATATGGAGGTGTTCCGTGCCTTTGCGGAGGGCTTCCTGTCCATGACCGCCAACACGCTGACACAAAACGAGATCGATACCCTTGCTATGAGCTGCTTCTGCATTACCGCGGAGCTGGCCACCCGCTTCTTAGGGGACTACTTGGACGGGGACAAGTATTTCAAGACCCGTTATCCCGGCCATAATCTGGTTCGTGCCCGCTGCCAAATCGCCCTTGCGAAGGATATGCTGGAAAAAATGGACGAGATGGAAGCACTGGTACGTGAGTGCGTTGCCGCTGCCAAAAATACATAATGTCATTTTCACCCTCGGAGTTAGTGCTCCGAGGGTTTTCTAATATAAATCGATTTTACCCAATGAACTGATAAAAAATTCACAATTTAGACATATATATCAGTTGTTGTTCACAGAATGTTTGTATACTGTTCCGCTGGGTTATGAGAAAATAGTAAAAATGGAAAATAAACTGAAACGGAGGAAATAATATGTTGCGTAAGAGTAGACATTTGCTGTGTGCAGCGCTCGTTTTGGTTCTTCTGATGAGCCTTGCGCCTATGACTGCTTTGGCGGTAAGCGCGGACGTTCCCGAGGTCTCCATGCCTGCTGCGGAGGGTACTGCTGACGCTTCCCATGTGGAGGCTGTCATCGGTGATGCTGCGGTGAGCTTCGATGCTGCGGCGGAGGATGCGCAGATCGCAGAGGATCTGGCTCCCGGGGACTTCCTTGACCGCGAGTTGTATCCCAGTGACTTTTTGTCCATCGAATATGCCACAAATCAGCTGACTGAGGCTATCAAGCTGCGGAAGGAAGAAATCTATATCTATTTGAGAAGCGATTCCATGCTGGAGGATATTACATTAGATGTGATGTTTCTTGCTGCTTCCGGGGCACTGATTAATACATACGGCGGCGACTATCTGCTTTGCTCCCTTTACGATTACGGCTATTATGCGGAGTATATCGAAGATGGTGGTATGTACTACTATATTATAGGCTACGCTGTCATGTATTCCACCACTGCTGAGCAGGAGCAGGAGCTGGCAGCAAAAATCCAAGAACTGCAGCCCACTGTTTTGGGAGATGCGGTGAATGATTACCAGAAAATCAAGGCCATTCACGACTACATCATCAATAATGTGGAATATGACATGGAGAATACCGAGAATGCGGAGGATCCTCTGCCTCATACTGCTTATGCGGCGCTGATGCAGGGGAAGGCTACTGCCCAAGGCTATGTAATGCTGTTTGATATGATGGCAAGAATGTACGTTATTTCAAGCAATATCATTGTGGGTACAGTGGAGGGTCAGACCTTCTTGTGGAATATTGTGCGCTGCGATGATGCATGGTACAACATGAATATCGTTGCCAATGATTTGGATAGCACAGGTGCCTACTTTATGAAGGGCAGCAACGACTTCCCCGACAATCACGTGCCTGCAGAGGCGTATCTGACCGAGGAATATGTACAGGGACATCCCATGGCCGAAAACGCTTATGTTCCTGAAAAGGCAATGAGCGGCAAGGCGGGTGCAAATGCCGAGTGGTACTACAATGCTGTGACCAATGCGCTCCATGTGAGTGGCATCGGCAGAATGGATGATGAGGTGCAAATTCCCAATATCTATGGATTTAATCCTGATGTTGTGATTGAGGAAGGCATTACATATATCGGAAAAAATGCATTTAACAGCATGTCTATAAATGCGGTTCAGCTGCCCGACTCCTTGACGGAGATTGGTGCGTATGCATTTGTCAACAGTGAAGTGAAGGAAATCAATGGTGTCAATCATGTGAAGGTGATTGGCGAGGGTGCGTTCCAAGGCTGCATCGGTTTGGGGAATTATCAGCTGCCTGAGGGCGTTGAATCTGTGGGCGCACTGGCGTTTTACGGCGTTCCCGTTGCCAAGGCCGAGCTTCCTCGCTCTGTAAAGACCATCAGCGGCAACGCATTTGGTCACGAGAGCTTCGAGGGCTATGTGGTGGGTGCAGATCATCCTTACCTCTGCACCGAAAACGGTGTGTTGTACAATAAAGACAAGACTGCTCTGCTGGGCACAGCTATGGTTATGGACGGGGACTTTGTACTTCCTGATACCGTGACTGTGATTGGGGAAGGCGCTTTCTATGGCAGCACTTGGTGTACAAGCATGATCCTCCCTGAGGGAGTAACCCGGTTGGGTAAGGATGCATTCCGCAACTCCGGTCTGGTTGTCATTCAGCTTCCTTCTACCTTGACGGAAATTCCCGAGGGTGCATTCGCAACCGACAGTCTCAACGGTATTCTGATTCCTGATTCCATTGTGTCCATTGGTGCAAATGCATTTGCATGTAACTATCTTTACGGTGTACAATACACCGGTTCTCTGGAGCAGTGGAACAAGATAGCCATAGCAGAAGAGAATATCGGATTGGATATGGCGCAGATTTCTGAAAACAGTAACATAATTAACACTTACAATTGGACTTTGAACCTGACTACAGGGGAATTTGCAGCGGAATCTACTGCTGATCCCAACTGGGGTCCCTGGAAAGACAAAATCGTTTCTGTAGAACTGCATTCCTATGTAAGGAATGTCCCTAAGGGTGCATTTAGTGACTGCACCAATCTGAAAACTATCAACATTAAAATCAGGGATTTGCAAGTGGATAAGGATGCCTTTGCGGGCTGTACGGCTCTGACCGATGTATATTATTGTGAAACTGAGGGAACTTGGGAGAAAAATGGACTCCACAAGGCATTTGCTGCGTTCCCCAATGTATCCTATCATTTTAAGGAAATTGCCAGCAGCGGGCCTGTTGGTGATAATTTACAGTGGTCCTTTGATGATTTTACGCAGACTCTGACTATCAGCGGACAGGGTCCCATGTGTGATTTCGCTGAGTATGAGTTGCGACCTTGGTATGAGTGGTTCAATCAATATTCCGAAATCAATGTGGTCATCGAGGAAGGAGTTACTTCTGTAGGGGCGTATGCGTTTATGAATTGTTATACACTTTTGAACGTTCAGTTCCCCTCCACACTGGAAAGAATCTGCACGAAGGCATTTTTTGACTGCGATTTGGGACCTCTGGTTTTGAACGATGGATTAAAGTACATTGATGAAATGGCATTTAGTGCCTGTGAGTCGGAAGGCTATTATGATGCGGAAGCCAATAAGTGGTATGTCAGTCTGGTGCTGCCCGAAACGGTAACAGACATCGGCAGACGCGCATTCTTCGGCCCAACCTGGCGGGATGTTTATATTCCTGTTTCCGTGAAGAACATCGGAGAATATATGATTTCCGGCAGTAACTACGATACAAAGCTTCATTATGGCGGAACAAAGGCACAGTGGAAGCAGGTTACGGTACATGCGGATAATTCTGACTGGCTGAAAACCCCTGCGGTCTACAGCGCAGGCTGTCCCCATGTAGTCGTTCAGCGCGATCGGGTGGATGCTACTTGCACAGAAGTCGGTTATACCGAAGGTGCGTACTGTGGTGTTTGCGGTGTTGTACTGAAGGAGCAGCAGGTCGTCGATAAGCTGCCCCATACCTATGAAAATGATGTCTGCACTGTATGTGGTGGGGAAAAGCCTCCCGAAAGTCCCTTCACTGATGTCATGTACACCGACTGGTTCTTTAATCCCGTACTGTGGGCAGTTGATGCCAATGTCACCGGCGGTATCGGCAACGGTCAGTTCGGCCCCAATAACTTCTGCACCAGAGCACAGGTCGTTACCTTCCTGTATGCGGCGGCAGGCAAGCCCGAAGTGACCACCACCGACAACCCCTTTGAGGACGTGGCGGACGATGCGTGGTACGCAAAGCCCGTGCTGTGGGCAGTGGAAAACGGTATCACCAGCGGCATCGATGCTACTCACTTCGGCCCCGATGTGACCTGCACCAGAGCACAGGTGGTGACCTTCCTGTACGCAGCAGCGGGCAAGCCCGAAATTACAGCAAGCAGTACCTTCACAGACGTAGCGGATACGGACTGGTACGCAAAGCCCGTTATCTGGGCGAAGGAAAATGACGTCACCGGCGGCATCAGCGCTACAGAGTTTGGCCCCAACCAGACCTGTACCAGAGCCCAGGTGGTAACCTTCCTGTATAAGGTATACGGAAACAAGTAAACATAACAAAAGCCACCGACGAACATCGGTGGCTTTTTTGATGGCGTGGCAATCTATTTAACTTTTCTGTCATACCGACCGAAGCGAGCCTGCGAGCGAAGTGGAGTGTATCCCCCTATGGCGTGGCTGATTCCTCGCAAGCGAATTTTTTGGTTGAGGGAAAAGGTGGTTGATAGTAAATCTTCCCCATAGGTCTGTTGCTTGACCGGGGGATACACTCCACTCGCTTTCCAAATTGATAAAATGAAGCCTCTCATTTTCATTCAGCCCTTATCGATATTTCCGCTCTTTCAAAAACCGCTCGGTCGGTATGACAGTTCTTTTTTAGGTTGCCGTCCCCGTTACCCCAGACACGGCACGAGCAAGCTCGTCCCCTACGGGTGCGGAAGATGAGGCGGCAGGGGGGCGCCCCTGCGAGGGAGGAAAATTTGGCGTGGTGGTGGATGACGATTACCGTAATGAGGGGGGCGAATTGTATTCTGTCGTAAACAATCGGGGTGTTTGTTATGAATTTACAGTTTGTACATAAATTAAGGGGTATATTTCCGAAAAAAGTAACAAAGTGTGCTTGAAGTGAAATAGGACAATATGGGATAATAGTATAAATCCTAATAAAGGAAATGGAGGTAATTGATATGATGCGTCAGAGTAGACATTTGCTGTGTGCGGCTCTTGTTCTGGTTCTTCTGATGAGCCTTGCACCTATGACTGCCTTGGCAGCAAGTGAGGAGATTCCCACACTTTCTGCGCCCATTGCGGAAGGCACTGCGGACGCTTCCCATGTGGAGGCTGTCATCGATGATGCTGCGGTGAGCTTCGATGCCGCAGCGGAGAATGAGCAGATCGCGGCGGACTTAGGACCCGGTGATCTGATCGAGGGAGATCTGTATGACACGGACTTCCAGGGCAGAGACGGTACTGTGCTGGAGCTGCGGGATGCCATGATCGCTCGCAAGAACGAGATCTATCTCTATTGGCGCAGTGATGTTGCTCTGACCGAAGCGGATGTGGAGCAGCTGATGGTGGATGCGCTGCTGCTGGAGGACAATCCTCTGGGCGGCGATTATCTGGCCATGCACGTGCTGGACTACTATGCCGAGTGGGCGGTGGTTGCGGAACAGCCCGGCTCCCATTATAACATGATCGGCTTTGCGGTTGTATACTCCACTACTGCGGAGCAGGAACAGGAGCTGACAAGCAAGGTTGAAAGTCTGTACAACACCATCGTTGAGAACAATAACAACCACTATTTGCGTGTGAAGAATATCTATGACTGGATGATCGCAAATGTGGCATACGACTTTGACAACATTCTGGATCTTGATTATTTCCCCCAGCATACTGCTTACGCGGCAATGGTGGATGGGAAGGCTTCCGCAATCGGCATCAGCCTGCTGTTCCATCGAATCGCAAGCTGCTTTGATGTGGAAACCGGTCTGGTTCTTGGTACCATTGATGGCAATGAGTATGTGTGGAATGCTGTGAACATTTACGATACTTGGTATCAGGTGAATGTGTCCTATGACATTCTGACCGAGAAATCCGAGTGCTTCCTGCGGGGCTATGAAGATCTGCCTGCGGGACATAAGCTGTATGATCAGTTCCTGACCCCCGAATTTTTGGCAGAATATAACTTTGCAAAGACCTGCTTTATTCCAGAATCCTCCATCAGCGGCGATCTGGGGGGCGGCTTTAATTGGGCATATAATCTGGCTACCGACACCTTCCATGTGAAGGGTGAGGGCAGAATGCCAGACGGCATTGCAATGGGTGGCGTTGTGCCCTTTAGCAAGGAGCTGCCTCTGGTGATTGAGGAAGGCGTTACCTATATCGGTGCCGGTACATTTAGACAAAGTGCGTTTTATGAAGTCACTCTGCCCGATTCTCTGACGGAAATCGGCGGCAGCGCATTTGCCGAAAGCAATGTCAGAACGGTGATCGGCGGCAAGAATGTCAAGCACATTGGGGATCAGGCCTTTTACAGATGCCAGTACTTGAGAGACTATCAGCTGCCCGAGGCACTGGAAACCATCGGTGAAAAGGCATTTTACTATGTTCCCTTTGTGAAGGCAGAGCTCCCCTCCCGTGTGCAGAGTGTTGGGGCACAGGCTTTCTATCACGATGACTTTGAGGGCTATGTAGTGGATGAACAGAATTCCTATCTCAGCGCTGAGCTGGGTGTGCTGTACAACAAGGACAAGACTCTGCTGATTGCAACGCCTAATGTTATGACGGAAGCCTTTGTATTGCCCAAGACCGTTACCAAAATCGGAGACAGCGCATTCGAGAACTGCAAATGGATCGGCAGCCTCAATCTCCATGAGGGGTTCACCGAAATCGGTAAGAATGCTTTCCACTCATCTACTTTGTCTGCAGTGGTTCTGCCCTCTACCTTGACGGGAATTCCCGATGGGGCGTTCTACACCGATAGTCTGAAGACCATTTACATCCCCACATCCGTGTCCTACATCGGTGTAGGTGCATTCCGTGGCTATAATCTGGATGCCCATTACGGCGGCACCGACGAGCAGTGGGCGCAGGTCGCGGTTTATGGGGATAACAATGCCCTCAATGGCATTGAAAAGAACAGCCATAAGCTGTCCTACCGAAGCTCCTGGACCTTGGATTTGGACAAGATGGAGCTGGTCACCAATGAAAGCTCCATGAACTATCCCTTGTATGCGTTCAAGGATGACATTCGCTCCGTGATTATCAATGCGGAATACGGCCCCATTAGCGCCGGCATTTACACGGATTGGACGGGGCTGCAGACTGTTACCATCAACTCTGCGTACATTGGTATCTCCGAGAATGCCTTTGCGGGCTGTACGGGTCTGACAGATGTGTACTACAAGAATTCGGAAGAAGCTTGGGTTGAACACGGTTTTGACAAGGCGTTCCCCGATTCTCCCAATCTGACGGTACATTACAACAGCTACCCCATGAGCGGTCAGCTGGGTGATAATCTGCAGTGGAACTTCGACAGAACGACCAATACGCTGACCATCAGCGGTCAGGGCCCCATGCGTGATTTTGTCCGAGATGAGGCTCGTCCTTGGGACGAATGTCTGCGCAGCGGGAATACCTACAATGTTGTGATTGCAGAGGGTGTCACCTCTATTGGTGCCTTTGCGTTTAGACCGACAGCTTCGTACGGCTATACCTTGAATGTCGCCTTCCCGTCTACCGTGGAGATCATTGGATTGGAAGCATTTGCCTCGAGTAGTTTGGGCAGACTGCAGTTTAAGGATGGCCTGAAGACGATTGGTCGATACGCATTCTCCGGTGCTGAATTTAAGAGCTGGTACAACAGTGAAACAAATGAATATGTGCAAACCTTGATTTTGCCCGGTACCGTAGAACGCATTGAGGAATGTGCTCTGGATTCTTCCGGTCTGGACGTAGTATATCTTCCTCTGTCTTTGAAGTACATTGAAGGTGCGGGCTTGGGTGCTTATGGTGTGGAAGTTCACTACGCAGGCAGCGTGGCACAGTGGAGCCGCGTAAAGAATGAAGGCTACTACTTCTCGGACGGCTACAAGAAGATGAAGCCTACTTATTACGATGCGGGATGCCCCCATATCATTGCAACCGAAGAGGGCAAGGCTGCTACCTGCTACGAAAGCGGTCTGACCGGTAAGGAATACTGCACCCACTGCGGCTTTGTACGCAAGGAGCCTCAGGTCATTGAGCAGCTGAGCCATTACTTCGACGGCGATACCTGCACCAACTGCGGTATGGTCATCGATCCTTCCAAGCCTCTGGACGGCAATGCAGGCAGCCTGTACTGGAGATTTGATATCAACGAGGCTACCTTGTCTATTACCGGCAATGGTGCCATCCCCGATTACGCTAAGGCCGAGGATGTGCCTTGGAGTCACTGGAGCGGGGAAGTTCGCGTGCTGTTCCTGGATACCAATATCACCGGCATCGGTGACAATGCCTTTGCGGGCTTCGACAAGCTGTGGCAGGTGCGCTATATCACCGCATATTATAAGTGGCTGCAGCTGGATATCGGCACAGGCAATGAGGCACTGGAAAAGGCAGAGTTCTATACCTCCGAATACTTCACCGATGTGCTGACAGCGGACTGGTTCTACAACCCCGTGAACTGGGCAGTTGATGCCAATGTCACCGGCGGTATCGGCAACGGTCAGTTCGGCCCCAATAACTTCTGCACCCGTGCGCAGGTGGTGACCTTCCTGTATGCGGCGGCAGGCAAGCCCGAAGTGACCACCACCGACAACCCCTTTGAGGACGTGGCGGATGATGCGTGGTACGCAAAGCCCGTGCTGTGGGCGGTGGAAAACGGCATCACCAGCGGCATCGATGCTACCCACTTCGGCCCCGATGTGACTTGCACCAGAGCACAGGTGGTGACCTTCCTGTACGCAGCAGCGGGCAAGCCCGAGATCACTGCAAGCAGCACCTTTGCTGACGTAGCGGATACGGACTGGTATGCAAAGCCCGTTATCTGGGCGAAGGAAAACGATGTCACCGGCGGCATCAGCGCTACAGAGTTTGGCCCCAACCAGACCTGTACCAGAGCCCAGGTGGTAACCTTCCTGTATAAGGTATACGGCTAATAATCGCGAGCATTTCTGCTGAAATGCTCTATCGGCTGTCGCCGACGCGATTTCAAGGGGAACCATCCAAGGGCGCCGGGTCGCAATCATAGATTGCTTCCCGCTTTGGCTACAAACATGCCGCCGGCATGTTTGCTTAACGCGTCGCGCCCCTTGAGAACCCTTCCTTCACGCACTGCCATATAAAAGTGAGAATAAAAGACACCGCTGTCCGATTGGGCAGCGGTGTCTTTGGTGCGGAGTAACGGACACCCGCGAGGGGCGTCCCTACGGGTGCGGTTATAAAACTTACGGTGCGCCGGATAGATCTGACCTCCGAAATCATACACAGAATCTTGGTTGGAGCTGAAAAAACACTATGAAAACGGCGGGGATTAAGGTATAATGTGCATAACTGTATGGGCACATCGGTGAACGCCATGTGCAAAACTCGGTGGAAAAGTGGAAAACTTATGTGAACCAAACCACCATATTTAGTATCAATTTTGTAATCATTTCCCATAGAATGTGGAAATGGGACTTGGAGGGAACCATATGACAACTGCATGGAAGCGTATTTTCTCTCTGGTGCTTGTGCTGTGTCTGCTGCTGGGGGTTGCCCCCGTGCAGGCGCTGGCTCTGACACCCGAGGACTTTACGGATAACCGCAATGACATGGTGCTGCAGCTGCGGAAGGGCCTGACCGCATACGAGTCGGAGATCGTTCTGCATCACAAGACTGTTGCCCCCGTAACGGAGCAGTATGCCAAGAATCTGTTCACCGATGCCATTGCAAAGGAATCCGTCCTTGGTGGTGACACCGCATACAGCGGAGATTACCTCCTGCTTTCCGTTTCCAATGTGGACATTCGTGTGGAGTATACCGTGCAGGATGTGCACTACTATAACCAAATCACCTATGGCGTGACCTATATCAACGATGCTCCGCGGGAAACACAGCTGCGAGAGACCGTCAAGGCTTTGGTCAATGCCATGGGCAATGAGACTTACAATGACTATCAGCGCTGCAAGTATATCTATGACTATCTCCGCAGTGGTGGGTTTGACGGTTCCGATGACAATAAGACCGCTCTGTTTTACGCCATGGCGGTCAGCAGCGGGATGGACTGCCGCGCCATGGTCGGGACCGTTGACGGCAAGGCCCACAGCTGGAACATTGTAAAGATTTACAACAAGTGGTATGCCGTGGATGTTGCCCGTGGAGAATTCCTGAAAGGCAAGGACTTCCTTGATAGCTGCACATTGGATGCATTCTACACCTCCGACAGCTTTACCAAGCTGTACACCCTGTCCGACACAACCTTTGACCCCGCAAATGCAGGGGCAGGCACCATGGAAAAGGGCTTCAGCTGGCGATACGATGCTGCCGAGGCTGCTCTGATCATCAGCGGTCAGGGCCCCATGCAGGATTTTGTACTGCAGAGCTTCAGCGGGATCCAAACTGTCACAAGACCCTGGGCTGCCTATGTCACCGAGGGCGCAAGCTATGTTGTGGAGGAAGGTGTGACCGCATTGGGCAGCTATGCCTTCTACGGTGTCCTGTTCCACGAAATCAAGCTCCCCTCTACCCTGCAGGCCATCGGTGAGGGCGCATTCCAAGCAAGCCGCGGGCTTACTGTTACCCTGCCCGAGGGCGTAAGCATCATCCCCCGTGATGCATTTAAGGATGCGCAGATGATGCAGGTGAATCTCCCCAACTCTGTGACTGCCATCGGTGACCGTGCCTTCAGCGGCTGCATGAGACTGGACGAGCTGCAGCTCCCCGCAGGGGTCAAGTCTGTGGGTGAGGCCGTCACAGAGGGTTGCCGCAGTCTGCGGAAGGTGCTGTTCCTCGGCGATGAGGCAGCATGGCAGGCCGTTGCGGTTGGGGGCAATAACGCAAAGCTCAGAGAGGTGCTGCGCAGCGGCAGCGGCGGCTTCTTTGATGTACCCGAAGGAGAATGGTTCTATGCTCCCGTAAACTGGGCGGCGGAACGCAATATCACAGGGGGCATCGGCAACGGTCGATTCGGCGCCCTTGAGGGCTGTACCCGTGCCCAGGTGGTGACCTTCCTGTGGGCGGCAAAGGGCAGACCCGAGCCCAAGTCCGCAGACAATCCCTTCACCGATGTGGCGGGGGATGCATGGTATCTGAAGCCTGTGCTGTGGGCGGTGGAAAACGGCATCACCACCGGTGTCAGTGAGACCGAGTTCGCTCCTGACCGCAGCTGTACCCGCGGGCAGATCGTGACCTTCCTGTATGCTGCGGAGGAAAAGCCCGAGGTCAGCGGCGAGAACCCCTTCGAGGACGTTGTGGAATCCGATTGGTTCCTGAACCCCGTGCTGTGGGCAGTGGGCGAAGGCATTACAAGCGGTATCGCCGAAGGCAAGTTCGGCCCCAATGATGTGTGCACCCGTGCCCAGGTGGTGACCTTCCTGTATAAGGCATTTGGAAGCAATTAACAGGGCTTGTATGGGAATTGGTACTTCACAAACCATGTGGCATATATTATAATAGTATACCGTAAGTACATTAAAAACGCTCCGAAATGAGAGAAAGAGGCATTTTTATGAGAAATATGAAAAAGCGTGTTTCCTTCCTGCTGGTTCTGGTCATGCTGTTTGCGCTGCTGGCTGTTCCCGCTAACGCAGTGGAAATCAAGAACGGCAAGGCTGTGATTTCCGATGAAGAAATCAATGCGGCCATTCTGCTGCCCGTTGGAAATACGGTAACGGTTGTTTGCACACAGCCCGATCTGGTATCCGCTGTGGAAATCTCCGCAAAGGCTCTGGCTAAGGTGGATGAGACCGGCAAGGCTCTGGCTGTTGTCACCGCATTCGCTTCCATTGAGATCAACCACACCGCTATCCACAATATCGTGGCACAGGTGGGCAATGAAGGTGTAGTGACCTTGACACTGGAAATCAACCCCACCGGTAAGCTGAACGAGGCACAGACCGCTGCTCTGGCAGAAATCGACGAGCTGCTGGTGCTGAACACCGACGTTGTGTATGAGGGCAAGTCTCTGGATATCGGTAAGGGCGGCTACATGGTGGCAAAGCTCCCCGCTGCTCTGGTAGGTACCATGATCGAGCAGTACGTGGTCGCACATCTGGAAGAAAACGGCAAGTTCACGGTTGTGGAAACCGATTATGTGGACGGCACTATGCAGGCAAAGCTGGATAAGCTGGCCATCTATGTGGTCATGCCCAAGTCCGCCGAGCCCGTAAATCCCTTTGAAGACGTAGCGGAAACCGACTGGTTCTATGCTCCCGTGCTGTGGGCAGTGGAAAACAACATTACCAGCGGTGTTGACGCAACCCACTTTGGCCCCAACAACAACTGCACCCGCGCACAGGTTGTGACCTTCCTGTACGCAGCCGCAGGCAGACCCGATGTGACCGCAACCGAAGAACCCTTCGAAGACGTATCCGAGAACGACTGGTTCTACCTGCCTGTTCTGTGGGCGGTGGAAAACGGCATCACCAGCGGTATTGACGCAACCCACTTCGGCCCCAACAACACCTGCACCCGTGCGGCGGTTGTGACCTTCCTGTATGCAATGGAAGGCAAGCCCGAAATCACTGCCAAGAGCGAATTTAGCGACGTGGCAGACACCGACTGGTTTGCAAAGCCTGTGATCTGGGCAGTAGAAAATAAGGTAACCAGCGGTATTGGGGAAGGTCGATTCGGCCCCAACAACGATTGCACCCGCGCAGCAATCGTTACCTTCTTGAAGGCTGCTAAGTAATTGATGATCTGATGAAAGCCCCCCTCTGTCCACATGGACAGAGGGGGCTTTGCGTGTTGGTAGGGATGGCTTCTCTACCCGATTGATCGGCAGGGTTGATTCTGCTTCGCCGTAGGGAGCGTCGTCCTCGACGCTCCGTTTTCACCGCACTTGGGCATTTTTCCATTTTATTGTTCTATGGAC
>JAFQDR010000150.1 GCA_017415945.1 Oscillospiraceae bacterium | reverse complement strand
GAGGTGTCATTCCGGTTTTCACGAGACCGATCATATCTTCTCTCTGCCATCCGCCGGATATCACCGCAAGGGCAGCGAGAACAAATCTGACAGCCGGTGTGCGCGAAATCTCACTTGACACGGACATGAAGCATCTGACACCATGCCGTCTGATCGCAGAATCAATCACGCCCTCGCGTGTACCGATATCTCTCGCAACCACACCGATTTCGCTGTATTTATACCCGTCATAAACCAGTTTATCAATAATCGCAGCGCACGCTTCCGCCTCATCGTAACGATCGGAGCAATGCCAGATGTGTACGTTTTTCGATTTGTTATTCGTTTTCCCCTCAACACCCGACTCTTCTTCCGGCGATCCCATCTCTTCTTCCGGCAATGAATAATCGAACAGGTACTTCTCGACAAGCCGCAGCTCTTCATTCCCCTTATGCCGGTAATTCTCCGTCATGGGGATCAGATTCCACTCTCTGCCAACCCTTGCGGCAGCGGATCTGATTTTTATAAAACTGTCGTATATTTCATCAAACTGCGTTTCCTGCTGTGCCGGTTCGCCGCTGTCCGCGCATATCCGATCCGGAGGACACATGAATGTCAGCGTACAGTCAGCGCTCTGTCTGAAAATACTGGTGATTATGCCGAGCTGTGCCTTGGTAAATGAATAGAACGAATCGATATATACGCATTTGTTCTCGAAATATCCGCACTCTTTCAGTTTCTGTGCCAGATTATACAAGAGGTCTCCGCGGTCAATGTACTCTTCGTGCAGGATTGCGTTATAAGCCGCATACACCAAAACCGCATCCCGCAGGCGTGACACAAGGTCCCCCTCGGCACGCGCTGTTCCGTGGGCATTTTCATCTCCGCCGTCGGATTCGCGATCTGCAATCAGCTTTTCCAAGGCATCTTCGGCTTCAGCCGGGGAAATTCCGCTTTCTTTCAGCTCATCAATTGCGCGCATGAGATGGGGGATGTTTCTGTCTTCGCGCTCCGCCGCACCCGATGTCCCGTAAACTTCCAGAGAGTCCCACACCGACAGCATTGCACGCCAGACCAGGAGCGAGCGTGAGCCTTCGTCGATAACGGTATCGGTAAGTCCGCCGAACTGACGGAAAACAGCGTTTGCAAGACGGGTGAAGTTTGTGATCTCAAGGTACAGATTGGCTGAGACAGGAAGCATTTCCGCCATTTTTGTCTCCCACACGACCGTTTCCTGTTCCGGCACGATCAGAACGACCTGTTTTTTTGCTTCCACGTCCTTCTGTATCATCTCACGGACGGCTGTACTCTTTCCCGTCCCGGATCTTCCGATTATAAAATTCAGCATAAAACTCCTCATTATCAACAAACCGTACGTGGGAAAACGTACGGTTGTCTTTTGTATTCTGATTTATCCCACCCGGCAATCAGCCGTCGATGTAAGGAATGATAACCTTTGCGGCTACGGGGCTGTCGGACCATGTATCATACGGAGATACGAACGATTCGCCGACAGACATTGCGATGTGCGCGCCGTTTGCACCGGTAAAGCCGGTCTGACCTGCTGTACCGATCGCCTGTCCGCGGGATACAACGTCGCCGACATTGACGGTAACGGATCCGAGGTTATAGTACCATGTCTTAAGGCCCCAGCCGTGGTCGATGACAACAATATTTCCGGAGTAGTCGAGGATGCCGGAATATACGACTTCACCCGCGTTGCAGGCAACGATATCCGATCCGGGGGATGCCATGTAATCGACGCCGTTGTTGCGGTATGTTACGGTAGAGCTGCCGTTGAGGTAGATATCTCTGCCGAAGCCGCGGAGAAGCTGATAGCTGCCTGTCACGCCCTGTTCAAAGTGACCGGAGAAATGTCTTGTCTCGACAGACTTGGACATAATATCGCGGGCTGCGTTATCGAACTGTTCCAATGCGGCGGATGTTCTGTAAACCGAGACAACGCTTGAAGAAACCGTATACTGTGATGTCTTCACGCCGTTGTTGGTGATATTGATATTGGTATCCTGAACCGTACCGCCGTATGTGAAGGAAAGCGTATAGGTACCGGACGGGCAGTCTGCGCTGATCGGGATGAGTGCAACGGCTCTGTTCTCGCCGGCATCAAAGAATGTGATTTTCGGTGACATGGGAAGATTGGAGGTAAACTCAATCTTTTCGTGACGTGTTACGTTGAGTGCGGTAACGGCTGTAAACTTACCGGCTTCAACATTGGGCATACCGATATAGAATTCTGCCGGAGCTGTAACGAGCGTTTCAAAAGAGAAATCCAGTTCGCCGCAGAAGGAGCGTCCGGGATCGTCGTACCATTTTGCGACAACATCAACCTTAACCTCAGCGGTATTGGTGAGTCTGAACGCCTGGAGGTTTGCAAGTGTATCGTCATAAACAAGTGTACCTGCAGAATCGGAAATCTTCACGCTGCAGTAGTCGGGGTCGTGGCTGAAGGAAAGATCAAGTCCGCCCTCGAGTTCATAAAGCTCAACTTCGCTGCTGACAATCTGTGTAACATCGCGGTCAACGTACTCGCCGGTATAGTTCTTATACTGCCAAACGGCGCGGTCGGGAGTCACGTTATACTCATGCGAGAGCAGAAGTGTGGGCATTGTGGAATCGTCGTAGAGGCTTTCTGCATACACGCTTGTGATGAACTGCTTTGCATCCTCTTCATTGATTTTATATGTAGTACCGTCGCTTGCGCTGAAGTAGTTTGTTGTAGGATCCTGTGAGAAGTAGAACTCATAGGATTCCGCACGCACGTTATTTGCGATCGAAACGACGTAGCATTTTTCACCCATCAGTGAATCGGGAAGTGCGACGATAGGCTGAGATTTTTCCTTCATCGAAAGGAAGAAATTGATAAGTGCTTCAGCTTCTTCGCCGTGTTCCGCTTTTGTGAGGACATATTTCTTCTGATTGATATCCTCAAGAGTGATTGAGACGGCGGTTTTCTGATCAACCGGGGCATTCTGCACCTGATGATAGCTGGCGAATGCGACGACGGTCGGGATGAAGCATGCGAGTACGACGAGTGTGAGAATTATTTTATTTTTCACGGCGTACCATCCTCTCTATGTTTATTTTCTTTTTCTTTGGTTTTGGGTTTATTATGTTTGGGTACACTTATATGTATATATTATACCCGACATTGTCGGAAAAATCAATACCTAAGTTATTGGAGTTACTGATTGGGAGGTGGCTTACAGCGAGGGAGTTTTAACTAAATCCTTAGTTTGGGGGTCCTGCGCGGACGGCGCACAAGAGGTTGAGGCCGCAACCTCTTGTGAATCACCCGGCTTTGGTTGGCTGGGATTTATGCTTCAGCTTGCTTGACGGGTGTTTTGGTTCGATTTTGCCTAACCGGCGGATTTTTAGCTTATGCTGTAAGCGAGTGCAGGTGGTTAAGTTTTGTTTTAATTTTACGTTTGTGTCTCAGCTTTAGATTATTGTGATTGCATCACATCAAGTTTAGGATGAGGTTTTCGTTTTTCATTTTGCCTAACCGGCATGGGTTTGCATTGAAGTAACGCTTTTAACCCATGGCGGTTAGCCAAGATTATTGCTTTCTAAAAGATTATGCTGCCGCAATGGGTGTAAGGGTGACGTTATCTAAGACAAATGCGGTTAGCCTGATAAAAAGCTCTGCTTTCAGCTGTAGTTTATATGATGCTCTCTCTATAAACCAAAGCTGAGTGATATCGTAAAAATCACCGCTGACCGCGTTTTGATGCTGTCGGCTCAAGTTCCGGCTGATACAACGGCGGTTAGCCATAATCGAACCGAAACGTATCACTATCAGCCATAGCAATAATCTAAGCCAAACGAAGCCCGGGTGATTCACAAGAGGGCTCGGCTTGTTATACGAAGTATAACGGGTCCTCATTGTGCGCCTGCCGCGTAGGCCAAGAAAACGAACGCCTTACGCCTACCCATGCATGGGCAAGCAGATCACTCACACCAGCGAATCGATAAGGTCGCAGATCTTACCCCTGACACCCTCCAGCCATTCCTCATCATGAGAATACTGCGAGAATGTCACTTCTCCGCACTCTTCGAGAATACCGAGAACCGCCTCGCGTCCGGCGAGCTTCTCCGCAAGATTCATCAATCGGGTGTCCTGAAGCGCATACGTGAATCCCTTCAGATGCATCGTCTCAAGCACTTCTCCGCCAACGCCCGGATATACCGAGAAACAGTCGCCGGCAGGCGCAAAATAATTTCCGTCCGTCACCTGGTGCGGATTGATGTGCATCGTCGAATACTGCGTGTTGTAGAAATTGTATCCCCACTGTAAAAATCCCTTGACACGGTACTTCCAGAACTGCATACCGATCACACGGGTTCTCTGCATCGGCATCGCTATGAAACGGTTCGATACATTGCGCCAGCCCTGTCCGCAGCAGTAGTATGTCCACAAAGGTTCAACGCCTGCCTCAATGAACGGATCTATATGGTCGTTCGACGGAATCGGATTCGTGATAACGCCTGTCTGGTAGAACGAAAAGCTGGACAGCGCATCCATGACCGTGTATCCTTCCAAAAGATCCTCGATCTGTGCCTTTGCCGCGCGGTATGCTTCCAGATGCTCAAATCCGGGTTCGTCGGAAATGTGATACAGGATATGATCCTTCGCAATGCCGAGCGAGTCCATCTTTGCGTTCAGAGCTGCGATAAAAGCTCGCAGGAATCCTTTGTATTCGTCAGAGAGAGAATCTGTCTCCCATCCGAAGATGCGCTTGTGTTCGCCGTCAACCGTCGCCATGACTTTTGGAGCGTGAGCCACTCCCCACTGTGTGTAGAGATGCGATACTTCGTGATATTCAACACCGACACGGTTCGCAATCTCAATCCATCTCTCGAGCTTGTCAAATCCGAATTTCCAGCCGTCCGCAGTCTTTTCCACATCCACAAGCTGTACAGTCGTTCTCTCTCCGCCCACTGCTGTATCAAGCGGAGGTGTGAACACGGGCATGAGGATCGTGTTGATACCGTTCTTCACAGCCGTCGCCATGAAGTTTTCGATGTACTCCCAGTGCTTTTCGGAGAATACTTCCAGCTCGTAGTAGTCCGCAATGCAGTCGGCATGGAACCACTGGGTAACGATCATGTCCTGCTTAGGAAGTGATGCGCCGATCACTTTCAGCGTAACCGATGCCGATGCAGCCGTTTCACCTTCGGATGTTATGAACGAAACTGCAACAGGATATTCGCCCGCCGGGAAATCATCGGGAATGAAGACCGTCACAAGAAGAGACTGCAGCTGACCGCCGATTACTACGATCTTGCCTGTCGGATCAACAGGTCCGAGAAGATCGGGATAGAGTCCGGGTGTCTTGCGCAAATAGTAGTCGTCGGCACCGTCAAAACAGGGGAAACGGACAGGCACCTGCTCAATTCTGCGGACTGTGATATGCTCAGCAAGAGGGGACTGCACCGAAAGGAAATACCGGTCGCACTTGGCACAGGAAATCAGATCGGGATCAGCGTAGGCGATTTCGAAAGCAAACTCCTCCCCGCGGAGAGCCTTGGCGCAGGTGATTTGTTTTTTGTCGTGGATGGATTCGTCCATGAAGCATTTGTTCATGGATGAAATAGCCTTGAGAATAAGTGACATGGTTGTTTCCTCCTTAAATTTTAACCCAACTTCGCCAATCAGTAAAGTTTTGATCAAACTTTTGTGGCGTAACCGAGTCTGGCGTTTGTTTTTTTATTTTGCTGTCTCGATCAGTCTCTCGAGGATCTTCTCGTACGGGATTCCCTCGTTGATCATCATCTTCGGGTACATCGAAATCGGTGTGAATCCGGGGAGTGTGTTGATCTCATTGAACACAAACTCACCCTCGGGTGTGTAGAAGAAATCCACTCTCGAGAATGCCCTGCAGTCGAGCGCTTTGAATATCACCTCGGCATACCACATAACCTCGCGCATCTTATCCTCAGGCAGTCTTGCCGGGAGATAGTACGACGACGCGTCGCTGATGTATTTTGTTTCGTAATCGTAAAATTCCGCAGATCCCTTGTCGATCTCAGCCGGATGAGCGACTGTATAACGTCCGTTCTCTTCCAGAACCGCAACTTCAATCTCCGGTCCGACAATCGCCTCTTCAATGAGCACCTTTGAGTCTTCACGGAGCGCCGCAAACAGAGCTTCGCCGAATTTCTCCGCGGACTTTACTTTCGTGACTCCGACAGACGATCCTGCTCTTGACGGCTTGACAAACACGGGGTATCCGAGATCTCTTTCGCATCTCTCGCGTACAGCTTCCGCATCAGCCTCGGATTTCACATCACACGCTCTGACCACAACGGCTTTTGCCTGACGGATGGATGTCTGGTTGTCGATAATCGCCTTTGTGACCGCCTTATCCATGCAGACCGCAGAGGACTGGCAGTCGCATCCGACAATCGGAATACCCGCAACGGCAAACATACCCTGGAGTGTACCGTCCTCGCAGAATTTTCCGTGGATCATGGGAAGCACGGCATCCGCGTCAACTCTGACGGTTTCGCCGTTCTTTTCGTATGTAAGACATCCCTCTGCAAGATCAAGCGACAGAGGATATTTTCTGCCCCTCATCCATGTGTCCGCCGCGATCATAGCCGGATCGTCATCAAAGACAAAGAATCTGCCCTCGCGTGATATTCCCACGGTAATAACATGAAACTTTTCCTTATCAATGTTATTGAACGCCGCCGTTGCGGACGAAAGTGACACTTCATATTCGGAAGATTTGCCTCCGAAAAGCAGGATTATTGTTTTCATTTTATATAGTACCTTTCAGTTTTTTCTTATTTCCGCCGCACGGACATTTCCTCCGAAATCGGTAAGACGCACGCACGACATACCGCATGACCCGGCAATCTCCGCCACCGCTTCATGCTGTTTCCAGCCGTGCTCGATGATCATTACACCTTCCGGCGCAAGCCGACGTCCGTACACCTCTATGATCGCACGGATCAGGGAAAGTCCGTCACCGCCGTCGGTCAATGCCATCTTCGGCTCATACGCCAGTTCCGCTTCGAGTGAGGGCATTTCTTCCTCCGCGATATACGGCGGATTTGCGGTGATCACATCGAAATATTCCCCGGGGAATCTGTCGGCAAACAAATCCTCCGATGCATCTCCGATGATGACTTCGCATCTCTCAGCCAATCCGAGGGCGGCTATATTTTTCTCAGCCAGTGCAGCAGTCTCCGGGCATAGCTCAACGGCATAACCGGACGTGTGTTTCTCTGCGGTGTACGTCAGAACAGCAGCGGCAATGCATCCCGAGCCTGT
>JAFQDR010000149.1 GCA_017415945.1 Oscillospiraceae bacterium | reverse complement strand
AGTGCCGGGAAGCGGTCGTGTGGTCAGATTGAGATCAAGCAGAGCGGCGGCAATCACAGCGTCCTCTCCATACATCTCAAAGAAGTCGCCCATCTGATACAGCACAATATTTCCGGGATGATCGTGCTTAATATCGTTGTAGCCCCAAACAGATTCGTCCGGTGTGACAGGCGGCGTGATACGGGCTTCGATCTCTGCCTTTTCACGCTTGTATTCCTCATATTCTCTGACCGTTTCCGGGGTCAAATATCTGCCTTTACGGATCAGATCATCCACGTATTTGACTACCTGATTCCAGTTCAGCTTCACAATCGGGCAGTCACGCTTTTGATATACAATCCCTTTGCTGTCGTGATCTTCACCGCTGCCGGTGGCACGGGACAGAGCGTGAGAGCTGCCGCCGGTGCCGTATTCCTTTTTCAAAAAAGCGGCTTTTTCCGCAGGGGTATGGTTTTCATGGAAATAGTCGTAAATGCGTCCGGCGCTTCCTTCAAAGTTACTTCCACCGGATATAGCTTCATTGATTTCATCCTCCGTGATAAACACATTGACTGCGGGGATTTCTGCCATGTCAGACACATATTCGCGGCGCGGCAAAGACAGTTCTTTCAGTTCATTCCAGAGCTTCTGCGGCTTGTGATAGCGGAAGCGAAGCAGGGTTCGATCCTCTGTGTATGCCGCATAAAATGCAGCAAACTCATCGGAAAGGGTCTGCCGGAACACCGGTTCCTGCAGAGCTTCCGCAAGTCTGGCGGTGGCATCGGGAAAGCCGCCCATGCGGTAATCGGACAGTGTTGAGAGATAGCCCTGTTCGTGGGCGCTCTCGCTGAGATCTCCGTGCAGATACCAAAGCGTTTCCGCAATCTTTTTTCGCTCATACCCCGGTGCCTCTGCAAGCTCCACGTTGGAAGCATACTGTCCACTGTCCAGTAGTTCACCGATCCGGACGGCGGTATCCTGCCATGAGATGATTTGTGCGGTTTGGGAATACCGGGATGTATTTCCGCTTGCCAGATGGATGCCGTCCTCCGCATACCATGCGCTGATGGATTTGCTGCCGATCTTGATACCGTTGCCGCCATGGAACAGTTCTTTGATATATGCGGCATTCTCATCAAGAGATTTCTGTTTGGAAAACTCAGCGGCAATCTTCATCCGGTGATGGTCAGCGTTACTGCCGATGCGGAGAATATGGTCGATTTCTTCCTGTGTAAAGGAAAAAGCGAAGGGTGCATCAAACGATACACTCTCCGCTTCCCGGATAAACTGTATTTGTTCTTCCTCCGTGGGGAACAGGGTGAGCTGTTCACCACGCATGGGAGGATCGAAAATGCTTAACTGAGCACCAGCTCCGCGAGGATCACTTCCTCTGCCTGTGCTTTGCAGTTGTTCATCAGCCCCGTCCACTTCATCGGGTCGGTCGCTTTCAGTTCCTCCGTCACGCCCGCCGCTTTCATCAGTTCGGGCATCATCTTCTCCAGTCTGCTCGTCGCTGTCTCGTCGATCTCCCTCAGATGGGGGTACAATTTCTCCGACAGCAGCAGGCTGTTCCACAGTACCGGACGATGCTCCTTCAGATAGTTCTTCCGCATCCTCCCGTACTTGCCCAGGGGCTTCTCGGTCGGTTGTTCGCTCAGGCTCAGATCGGGAATCAGATAGTCCCCGTTCTTCGTGAAGGTCATTTCGCTCATAGCTTTCGCTCCTTTCCGCGATCTTTTCGCGCTCATAATTTTTGATGGTGACTTCGATTTGCCGCAAAACCGTTTCGCTGGACTGGCTGATTGCACTGCCAAGAGCGGCGACGGTACGGGGTGTGTTGAAATCAAAGACGTTCAGAAAGTCCTCATGGACAAAGTATTCTTCCGGGGACAGACCACAGCGGGACATCAGGACATAAGCGGTGCTGACAGACGCCGCATTGCGGAACGCAACCTCTACGTTATAATTATCATACTCTTCCAGAAAAGAATCTGCAATGATACCGAGAATGTCATAGTGGTGGTCGTTCCAGTATTCAGTTACAAGACGGGCGGAGATCTGTTCAAGCTGATCGGCAAAGCCGCTTTCTGCAGATACATCAAAGCGGCGTTCCAGAGCCGCTGTTACGGTATCCTCATGCTCCTGCCGGTATTCCCAAAGAAAAGGGCGGCGGGAGTTTTCTCCGCCGCCGGTGTCCGATACATCGAATACATATTTTAGTTTTGGGGTATCTCCGTCCGTGTCGATCAGAGCGATACCACGGGAGCCGCGCCGGACATATCGGTTCAGCGGTTTGCTGTTCCACATATCATAGGGAGCGCAGGCAGTGGCATCGGGACGCTGGGCGAAGATCATAAGCTGCTCATGGTAGGGGTATTTGTACAGCCTTGCGGCAGTATCCAGAAATGCCGTCCACTCTCTGAAAGAACCGGTGATCTGTCCTGCCGTGTGGTCTGCCATTTGTGCGTATAGCTGTAATTTAGTCGGCATCCATATCCTCCTCGTCAAAATCCGGGAACAAGTCAAGGGCTTCATAGTCCTCGTCGCTCATGGCGCGGAGCTTGGCAATGGCGCTGTCGGTCAGTTCCATCAGCTCGTTTTCATCGGCATCCAGATAACCGCGCATTTCGGTCAGCGAAGCAATCAAACCTTTTCGTGTGCCGGTGCTGTTATACAGGCTCATAAGCTGCTGTTCTTCATAAGTGATCGTGTTCTTCATGGTTAAATCTCCCTTTCTGCACTCCGTTTCGGAGTTGTTTTTGGTGTACGTTCCTGCGGAGCTTGGCTTTTGAGCTGTTCCAGAACGGACGGCTTTTTGTCTTTCTGTTCCCGTTTTACCGCTTCGGCAAGGTCAAGAAGCGAAATGGACTGACCGGCTTTGACCTGTGCTTCCAGATCGGCAACGCTGGGGGCTTTTCCGTTATTGATAATGCCGTCGATCATCCCGTAGTCATCTTCTGCTGACATTTCTGCCGTTTTCAGATAGTTTTCCGGCTTCTTGAAATCGGGCAGTTCCTTAAAGCCAATACTGTCGCAGTAATAATAGGATACCTTGTCATCCTGCTTCAGAGCAACGATGTCGCTGACGGAAAGGCTGTGACCGACGAAATCACCGGGGCGTTCCTCGTTGAAAATATAATAGAAGTTTTCAAGAATACGGCTGGTGTTATCATCGGGGTAAACCTCGCGGGTATAGACTGCTTCATAATTGGCAGGATCGGGTGCGGCTTTCAAGCTGTCAAGCCCGGTGAACCGCAGTTCCACGGGCGCATCACGCCGGAGCTGGTAGATTGCCATGGAATCGGTGGGACTGTTCAAAAAGCGCTGTTCCACATCCCGCAGAGGAATGTCTGCTTTGACAGCTTCCCAATCTTCACGGGTGATACCGAACATTCCGTCATGCTTCAGAATATCCTCAGTTTCAAACACCATGGCTTCGGTGTTGTCATCGTACAGAACATACACGGTTATATCCCGATCCATCAGCTCCATGGCACGGTCTTTTGAAAGCGGAAGCATATCGTGATCGGTATAGCCGTAATGCTCCATCATGGAAACGGTGAGCGTGGGATCGGGCAAAGGTTCGTCCATTGCCTGTTCCGGCGTTTCGGGGAGCATGGGTTCTGCTGTCACTTCTGTCTGCGCCGCCTGCAGCTGCTCTACCATTGCAATGTCCTCGGCTGTTACTTTG
The DNA here is from genome assembly GCA_017415945.1 of Oscillospiraceae bacterium. Next base: position 7,669 of record JAFQDR010000149.1, on the reverse strand, counting down.
GTTGGTGTCATTCCCTGGGCAACAAACACTTCGGTTCGGACAGCCCCCAGCAGAGAGCTGACCGGGGATGCTTCAATGTCAGCATTGTCGATCACACCGCCGTCCATGAGTTTACCGGTTTCTTTATCATAGAGAGTGTAATCATAGCCGCCGTCTGTCGGCTGAACATGGAGATAAACGGTATCATCCACAAGGTACAGCGCTTCTTCACGCTGAACAGATGGCGTTTCCGGTGTCGGCTCCTGGGCAGACTGTTCCGGTTCTTCTGCGGTTGGAGCAGGTTCGCTGACAGTTTCAGCAGTACGGTCAATGCCACGTTCCTTACAGATGGCATCAAAATGACGGTCAATGTCAGTAATCAGTGCGGAGGACGTTTTATTGATGGTTTCCAGACTCTCCCGAAGGACTTTCAAATCTTTATCCTTTGACCAGTTGGCAACGTAGCCGAAGCTGTTTTCGGATGTTTCAATACCGTAATACTGGCAGACGGTATAGGAAATGCTTTCGGCTTCCACTTCCTCGGTTTCACGGTCTTTCTTCTGTTCCTCACGGAACTGATAGGCTGTGATTTCGCCCCCTACAAAATTCAGCCCCTCATCCTCCGTGAACATGAGCCGCCCTTCTTCGGGCAGGGGGATCGGTTTTGCAGTCAGAATGGAACCGGCATGATTGACCAACACATTTTCCTCAACGGCAATCGGCATACCGGGGTCATCATCGGAGCCGCGCAGATCATAGCGGAACAGTCCTTCGGGAATGTCCGCAGATGGAATACGCCCATTGGAAAACAGCGCAGGAATGTCGAAGATCTCCACCTCTTGATATACGGGTGCATTATTAGGAATGGGAGTACCGGTATTGTGGAGCTTCGCATGAGCAATTTCGTGAATGGCAGCACACACCGTTTGTACTTCGCTCATTCCTTCACGAATCGTAATGCTTTGATCTGCCAGACTTAAAAAGCCGTCTGTGTCCGGTGCAATATGCTTAAACTCTATTGGTACGGGAGAAGTGCGGCGCAGAGCTTCCATGAAAATCTCATACTGCTGCACATTGCCTGTCAGATCTGACGCAAGCTGCGGCAGCGGTTTTCCCTCGGTCTGAGACACATCGAATACCGTTGCCACCTTGAATGTGGGAATATGGATTTCCTTTTCTTCTATGATAGCATTGCCGTCCTTATCCAGTACCGGAGCCTTGGTGTCCGGATCGAGCTTCATTTCTTCAATTTTCTTCTTGTAGGGCGCAGGAGCGATGATCTTGATACCTTTTTCACCGCGCTTCACGTTCCGCCCGAACTGATCGCGCCATTTGTTGAAGCCTGCCACCAGCGTGGCATCGGGGCGCTGCATATGAATGAGCATGACGTTGTTTACGGAGTATCTGTGAAAGCGGCTCATGGTGACAAGGTAATTCCGGTATTTGTCGCTCTCGAACAGCTCTTTGATGCCTTGCTCAATACCGGCTGTGATTTCTTTGATACGGTCTTTATTGGACTGTTTTTCAGCCATGGTAATTCTCCTTTCGCGGTTGTGAAATAAAAAAATAACGCTCCTGCACAGGCGAAAAACTACCTATGCAGGAGCGTTTGCTTATTCGGTTTTGGAAGATACGCTCCTGCCCGGAGGCGCAATTCCCGTGCGCTTGGCACGTTCACTGTCCGCCTTGCGCCGTGCTTCGCTGTACGGCTCCCGGACGCTGACACAGCGTTTGGGGACAATGTAGCTGACTGCGTTTCCGTGTTCGGTTTTATCCGGGTATATAAGATCGGGGTACTTTTCGGATAACCGTCTCAGCTTTGCGATCAGCTTTGGGTCATGAGTGTACACGGTGGCGGTATGCTCCGCTTCGTTATACAGCAGGATCGTCTCCATTTCATATTTGGTCAGTCTCATCGGAACGCTTTCGCGTGTTTTCTGGCAGAAATTGCACGAACTGCAATCGTGCCGAGAATGCCTGCAGCGGCGGTACTGATACCAACAATAATCCATTTCTTTTTCATGGTGCGTTCTCCTTTCATTATTGTACTCCCGTACAGTAATCGGGGTTCTCTGTTACTATACGGGCGATTTTGTGATAAGCCTTGCGGCATATTTTGCTTGCAGATTCAGGCGCAGTCATTTCAAATGCCGTGGCAATGTCGATGTACGTATGCGGCGCTGTTGGCAGATAACCGTTGTTGTAATCAAAGCCCAGCCGCATACCGATCATAACCTTTTCTCTGAAGTCCAGCGCTTCAAAAGCGGTAATCAGACAAACAGTAGGGTCAGAATAGCGGTCGCAGCTTAATGAGAATTGATTGATCCTGCCTATGCACTCACGCATAACCGCAGGAGCGATCAGTGCGGCGGCGCGCAGTTTATTGATACTGTTTTCCATGTACGTTATTCCTTTCCGAAATCCAGTTTATAGGATGCTTGTTTGCCATCATCCACCAAAAGCACGACGGCATCGTAAGTTTTGCCGGTCTTTTCAGAGTGACAGCCCTTCAGCAGCACTTTTCCATCTGTCAGCAGAGCGGCGGCGATGGTCGGGGTCAGGTTCTTTTTCTTTGCAGAGAAGAATTTACTGTTCTTCCACATGGCAAAGGTACAGGTACGATTTTCACAGAAGAAACCTTTGGGAGTCTCAGACACGGTTGCACCGCATCGGGGACATTTGCCTATAACCTCTTTACCGGATGGGAACAACACCTCTGCTCCTGGGACAACCTCATAAGTCTGTATCAGCTCCCGCAGCATGGCAGTGATGCTTTCCATGAAGGTTTCCGCGTCCAGCTCTCCGCGTTCGATCTGTTTCAGACGGTGCTCCCACTCTGCTGTGAGTTGGGGAGATTGAAGCTGTTCGGGCAGAACAGTGATGATTGCAGTACCGAGAGAGGTCGGAATCAGATTGACGGTTTTCTTCTGCTTTCTGCGTTCCACAAAACCGGAGAACACCAGCTTTTCCAGAATACCGGCGCGGGTTGCGGGGGTGCCGATGCCTTTACGCTCGGCATCCTCCGGCATATCTTTGGCACCGGCGTTTTCCATAGCAGACAGGATCGTGTCCTCCGTGTAGTGTTTGGGCGGTGTGGTCTTTCCGGTTTTCACGGCAGCAGATATAACCGTCAGCTCTTGTCCTTCGGCAAGATCGGGCAGACGGTCGATGTTTTCCTCTTTGTCCTGTCCGTAACCATGCCAACCGGGAGCAAGGACGGTTTTACCTTTTGCAGTGAAGCTGTGACCACAGCAGTCCAGCATTACGGTGGTTTCTGCATATCGGTATGCTTCGCTGACTGCGCGGAGCAGTCCCATGGATACAAGTTTCAGCACCTCACGCTCTCCGAGAGGAAGAGCATCCAGATCAGCTTTACCGGCGCTCACCGTTGGAACGATGGCATGGTGATCGCTGACCTTTTTGCTGTTGCAGACCTGTTTTGCGTTCATAGCTACCGGCATAACAGCCTTGCAGATGGATGCGGCGGCAGAGACAAACGCAGGGACAGAAGACTCCATATCGTCTGACAGATAGCGGCTGTCGGTACGGGGATAGGTACAGAGCTTCTTTTCATAGAGGTTCTGCAGATAGTCAAGGGTCTGCTGTGCCGTGTAACCGAGGGTGCGGTTTGCATCACGCTGGAGCGAAGTCAGATCGTAAAGAGCGGGTGCCTTTTCTGACTTCTCCCAGCGTTCTGCGGATTTCACAACAGCCGTTTTTCCATCGCACAATGCTACAATCTTCTCTGCATCGTTTCTTTCCTTCATTCTTTCCGAAGCGGCGGTGAAACCGCAGTCGAGCTGAACGGTATAGAAGTTTTCGGGGATAAAGGCGGCGATTTCCGCTTCACGCTGTACGAGCAGAGCCAACGTAGGCGATACCACGCGACCAATGTTTAAGGTAGGCCCGTACAGCAAGGAAAAATACCGTGTGGCATTGATGCCTACCAGCCAGTCGGCTTCGTTGCGGCACTTGGCAGCTTGATACAGACCGTCATACTCGCTGCCCGGTCGGAGAGAGGAAAAGCCGTCGCGGATTGCATCATCTTCCATAGATGAGATCCACAGACGGCTCATAGGTTTCCTGCAGTCAGACAGGTTGTAGACGGTACGGAAGATGGCTTCGCCCTCACGCCCGGCGTCACAGGCGTTGACCACTTCGTTCACGTCTGCCCGGTGCATCAGATTTTTCAGCACCGCAAACTGTTTGCGCTTATCTTCCCGGACGGTGAACTGAAAGGGCTGCGGGACGATGGGCAAATCCTTCAGCGACCATTTGGCGTAGTCGGGGTTATATGCTGCGGCATCGGACAGTTCTGCCAGATGCCCATAGCACCATGAAACGATATTTCCGTTTCCTTCAAGATAGCCGTCGCTGCGTTTCTTTGCGCCCAGGATAGCGGCAATGCTCTGTGCAACAGACGGTTTTTCTGCAATTACAAGACGCATTTTCGGAGTACCTCCTTTGGAATGGTCTGCAGATCACGGTAACAGGGCTTGATGCAGCCCTGTCCGTAACGCTTGCAGCCGTGACAGGGATGGTCAGCGGCGAGAATGATACGGTTTTCTTTTCGTTCACTTTGCGGCCGCTGTACCATCATTCTTTCAAAGGGACTTTGGGTAAAGTAGGTCAACCTTCGTCGTCCTCCGTATCCCCGTCAAGAGGTTCATCCTCCGGTTCTTCGTAGGTCTCAAATTCGTACTCATCATCATCGGCACCGTAATCATAATCATCCAGATTGGTGTTCCCGGTAGATTTGCCCTTGCCGCCGTTCTTCACCTTGAAGAAATAGAAAGCAGCACCGCCGCCGACAGCCAGAATCAGAATGACGATGATAATACCCGAATTGTTTTTCTTTTCAGGTTCTTCTTTCGATTCATCGGTCGGTTCCTTGGGTTCGTCCGGCTCTACGGGCTTCGTTTCCTTTCCGACGCACTCGGTCATGTTGACCGCGCAGATCTCACAGGCAGTATTGACGGCACCTGCGGCACATTTATCGGTGCAGGAACAGGTGGCGGGAGCTTTTTCTGTTTTGCCATCCTCCATAAGTGCCAGCAGATCGGCTTCGTCCACAAGGTTCAGAAAGTACACGTTTTCGGTGTCGCCGCTGCGGTCAATGATGATGTAGAAGTAATTGCCGTTTTTACTCTGGACAGTAATAAACTGCTTGCTTTTCTGTTCGTTCTCCACGCTCTCAATACTCTCGGTGTTTTCGTTCTGCAGGATGTCATCGATCAGGGTCAGATTGCCCACGGGAGTCAGCGCATCCGTGCCGCCGAAAATATCAAAGAGATTATCGAAAAACGAATCCAGATCAACTTCCTCACCGTCAATCTCCGTGGTAGCGTTGCTGCCATTTTCTTTCAGTTCCACATCCTCGGTGGAAATGGTAATACTGTCGATGGCATCGGGCGGCGTGTTTTTACCGCTTTCATCGGAAGCATAATAACCGCCGTCTGCGGCAAACGCCGTAACGGAAAAGACGGTCATACAGAGTACAGCCATCAGCAGACAGGAAAAGGTGCGTAGTTTAATTTTCCTCATATCGGGGTTCCTCCTTATCGTAGTGATCGGGCGGCTGTGTGTTCTGCATCTTGCGGAACAATTCTGCAAACTGTTCCATGCTCATGCCTTGCTCACGCACCATCCCGATAATATCGGTATCTTCCAGTTCCCGAATCTGCTTTTCCAGTTCTCGGTTCTTCGCCTGCAGTTCGGAAATCTTACCTTTGTTTTTCGCCAGCTCCATGCGGAGCTTTTGGATTTTGGGGTTCATTTGGTGTTCACTCTCCTTTAGGGCAGGCGTCCGTAGCAGTAGAAATGCTCCTGCCAGTAGTTTGAATTGAGGTTTGCGTAGGAAATGGGGTCGCCACAGTGGATCATCATATTGTTTCCGACATAGATGCCCACATGGGAGACACCCGGTGTGTCATAGGTTCCGACAAAGAACACAAGATCACCAGGCTGTGCATTGGATGCCGATACCGGGGTACAGATGTTGCATAGTCCCTGTGCGCCGAGTCTGCCAACATCCCATCCGGAGTGATTGATGACCCAGCTTACAAAGCCGGAGCAGTCAAAAGATGTGGAAGGACTGCTGCCGCCCCATACATAGGGATAACCGAGATACTTTTCCGCTTCTTCGATCATGGCGGCGAATACCTCGTCCTCCAGCGCTTCGGGGGGAATGTCGTAATCGGTATAGCTGCCTTCACCGTAACGTCCGATATATTCGGAATCTCCGAACAGATCAGGGCGATTGCCAAGGGTAGACATATACGCTGCATACATTCCGAGCTGTTCTTCGCTCATAATGTAAACCGGCACATGGGAGAGATCGAAGTTTTCCAGCGTGACCGTGCAGATATAGTAGGTGTACGGTACTTCCACTTCATATTGATACGGTACAAGGGTGCTTTGTCCGGTGTTCGGGTCAGTTACCACCCGGTAGCCGGTACGGATTTCAGTGCGATACCGGATTTCACTTGTCACCGTTTCCGTAAGGATGTACTGCTTCTCAAACAGCATTTGAAGCGTCCCCTGCACATCGCTCAGCGTCCACTCGCCGGGATGGAGAGCGGAAAGAATGGAGATCAGCACATAGGGATCATGTCCGATGCTGTCGAGATCATAGTGATACTCGTCATAATCGTGGGTGCGCTCATAGTTGTCGAGATAGTCCTGCAGTTCTTCTTCCATGCCGCAATAGGCTTCTTCCGCGCCCTCAATAGCTGCATCTTCGGAAGCATAGGTAGTCGCCGTTATACCTGAAGCGATACCATCCATAATGACCGAGCAGGAGGACAGACCGTTGAGAAAGAATGCGAGGATCAAAAGCAGTCCTGCGGCGATGGCAAAGCCTTTCTTGTGCCGCCATACAAACTCACCGGCTTCTTTGGCTTTCTCCGCTGCTTTCTTTGCAGCTTTGGTCGCCGCTTCCGCAGTTTTGGTTGCGTTTTCCGTGGTCTTGCCGGATTTGGCGGCGGCATACTGCTTTTTGATCGCCTGTTTCTGCTGCCATTTGGAGTAGGGATTGCTTTGGGGTGTTTCCGTCTGTGCTTTCTTCTGCAGTGCATTGACGTTGGCTTTTTCAAGCTGATGTTCGGCGCGGGTGGCTTCCCGGTACGGTTTGAGCTGATGGGAACGGTGTGCGGATTGTATCAGCCGCCCGCCGCCCTCTGCTGCTTCCTCCAGTTTGTGCGCCGATTCCACGCCCACATTATCATCCTCACTCTGCTGTACCTCACGGTGAAACTGCATGGACAGTGCATTGATGGGAGTATCTGCGGTTACATGAGCCAATTTGGACGGAGGCTTTTTCTCCATTTCTTCAAAATGCAGACGGGTTTTGATCTTGCCGGTGGCAGGATCGGCGGTGCGCTCCTTGGCAAGTACCTTTTTGGTAGGTATCTTGCTTTGGGCTTTGTCCGTCTTTGCCGCCGCTTTATCCACCTTTTGGATGGCTTTCTTCAGCTCAGGTGCCGCACGTTCCTCATCGGTGAATTGTAAACGCGGCTCCCGTTTCATTCGGATGCCACCTCTTGGGGTTTCGTGGTCATGACCTTATACAGCTCTGTATCCTTGGGGAACCGGTCGATGAACGGCAGGATCGTATTGCCGTAGAACAGCAGTCCTTCGCCTTCACCGGAGTGCGTCACATAGGAAAGCTGATGGGATGAAATGTTGAGTT
>JAFQDR010000148.1 GCA_017415945.1 Oscillospiraceae bacterium | reverse complement strand
TCCGAGATGACGGAGAAGAAGGAGATCACCCTTGGTGTGCTCGGTTCCTACGGCATTTCGGAATTTGTACGGGACTACAATGCCCAGCAGACCGATCACCGGATTGACATTGTGGTGTATGAAAATTCCGACGGCACGAGCTTCGGTGAAAAAGAAGGGGCAAACGATGCCCTTGACAGATTCAAGCTCGATATCATCAGCGGCAATGCTCCCGATATTGTCCTCATGTACGATGGCCACGAGGACATGCGGCAGCTTGCCGAACGCGGTGCCTTCCTTGATCTGAATACGTTCATGGAGACGGACCCCGCTGTCAACCGTGAGACAGTGCTTCCGAATATCCTTGCAGCCGTGGAAGCGGAGAACGGCGGTATCTACTTCCTTCCGCCGGAGTTCGAGGTCGCCACCATTGCAGTCAAGCAGCGGCATATGGATAAGGAAAACTGGACGGTGCTGGATATGATCGATCTCTATGCCGATGCCACGGCCGACCAGTACAAGTGGACAAGCAAGACCGAGACACTTGAAATGCTGCTCTACGGCACGGATTTCATCGATGAGGAGAATGGCACCTGCCGCTTCACCTCGCCGGATTTTTTGCAGATCCTCGAGTTCTGCAACCGCTATCCCGATGAGATCGTCCTGCCGGAAAAGGACTATGAGGATCCGGCAGTGATGGAAATCCATGACAAGTATTACAGTGATCTCCACAATCGCTATAAACGGGACGAGGATTATCTCTATGCTTTTACGATGGGCGGACGCAGCCGTGCGGTTGTGTGCGATTACAGCTATGCCCGCTATTCTTACCTTGGTGAGGAATTCACCTTTGCCGGCTATCCGTCAGAGAACGGCAAGGGCGGCAAGCTCAATCTGTACGCAGAATTCGCAATTTCCGGTTCCTGTGATGAGCCGGAGCTTGCGTGGCAGATCCTTTCATCGTTTATGCAGACGGAAAGCGATACCACAAACCGTGGTTATCCTGTGATTGAATCGGAGTTTGAAGCCGTGCTCGATGAACAGATGTATGTGCTTGATTATTTTGGGATCACGGATAAGCCCTATGATGGACAGGGTGATGAGAAGATTTATCCGCTCAATGCAGAGGAGCGGGAGCGTGTGGAGGCATATCTGCGCACATGCGATACGGTGCTGTCCCAGAATCCGGATGTAAAGGACATTGTGATGGAAGAAGCAGGCATGTATTTTGCAGGCGATCAGTCCGCAGAAGCTGCTGCGGAACGAATCCAGAGCCGTGCAGAGATTCTTGTAAGTGAGCTGAGCTGATGCATAGTTTTGCATCAAACGGCACAGAATATGACAAAGGAAAGCCTTCCCGGCCGATCCGGGATGGCTTTTCCGTTGTCATGAAAGGAGAATTACAATGATTGAACAGGATACCATCCGTCTGCTCAGGGAATCCGATGCCGGTATCAAGATGGGCATCTCGTCCATTGAGGATTCCATCGGCTATGTGAAGAACAATACCTTCCGCCGGACACTTGAAAAAAGTCTGGAGGCGCACCGCTCGCTTGCAGCTGAGATGGAGCATCTTCTGAATGTCTATCACGATGACGGCAAGGAACCGGCCATGATGGCAAAGGGCATGGAATGGTTCAAAACCAATGTGACGCTTGCAATGGAATCCTCGGACGAGGCCGTTGCCGACTTTATTACCGAGGGTTGTCACATGGGTGTGAAATCCCTCTCCCGTTACCTCAACCAGTATGAAGCGGCGGATGAATCTTCTAAGAATATCGCCAAAAAGCTTATTTCCGAGGAAGATCATCTGGCCGATGCCATCCGCATGTATCTGTAAAAGAAAGAGCCCTCCCACACGGAGGGCTTTATGCTGCAATTGCAAAATATTATGTGTGGATATATTTACAGAATAGCTAAAATATGATATAATAACCGTAAGGCGACTGTGCATTCTGCACAGTGCACTCTGGTAACAGGAGGGACTTACATGAAACAATACATAAGAAAGGTGACAGCGTTTCTGGCTGCACTTTCCATGACGGCCGGAACGCTGCTCTCGTTTCCGGCGGATACGTTTCTGATACAGGCACGCGCATCGGAATGTGCAGCGGAGCGTGTGATTCACTGGACACCGCAGGAGGATGCAATCCCTGATGCGGATACGCTTTTTGCCGGCTATGTGGACAGCGTGCTCTACGGCAGCACGGTTTCTGCATATAGTGTGGGCAATCGTTCTGCGGGTGCGGCACTGACGGGCGAGGAAAAGAAGGTTTATGATGTTCTGATGCCGATTTTTGCACAGATTGCGGCAGGTGAACGGGCTTCCAGCTCTGTCACGATCGGGCCTGCTGTGACCGGCTATCCGGTCGATGCCGATGTGGAACTGGACATTGATCTGGATGCATTTGATTTTGATATTGATGCACTCATGGCTGCCATTGTCTTCGATTCGCCGTATTCACTGTACTGGTTTGATAAGGCATACTACGATCCGGCGACCGAGGTCTCTGCGCTTTCACTGAACATCCGTCAATTTTACTCAGGTGAAGTGCACTTTGTGTTCAATTTCGTAGTGGCTGAATGCTATCGAGCTGATGCGGATGACTTGTTCACTGCGGATACAACGCTCACTTCCGCTGCGAGCACAACGGCCGAGAAGGCGCATGAGATCGTCGAACGCTACAGCGGTCAGCTGGATCACCGGAAGCTCAAGGGCTATCGGGACGAGATCTGTGCACTGGCTGATTACAACATCGACGTGGCTCTTGATACGTCAACGCCCTACGGTGACCCCTGGCAGCTGATCTGGGTGTTCGATGAGGATCCCACCACCAAGGTGGTCTGCGAGGGCTATGCCAAGGCCTTTCAGTATCTCTGCGACCTGACCGATTTCTATGGGCCTGTGTCCTGCTATTCGGTGACGGGCGCCACCTATACAGATGGTGATACCGGCGCCCATATGTGGAATATCGTCACCATGGAGGACGGCAAGAACTACATGGCGGATATCACCAATTCCGATACCGACGAGGATGACGGCTTCTTGTTTCTGACAGGTGCATCCGGCTCGCCCGATACTTATTATACTTTTACGAATGCTGACGACTTGTCCATCAGCTATTTCTACGACACAAATCTTCCTTGGGGTGACGATGTCCTGACGCTGGCCGATGCGGACTATGAGTGGAACACCATCGCCGGTGATGTCGTTCTGCAGGAGAATCTGACCGTTGCGGAGGGTAAGACTCTGACATTCCTTGAAGGAGCCACGCTGACTATGGGCGAGGGCTATACGCTCACCAATGAGGGGACGCTGTATTTTGAGGGAACGGGACAGCAGTTCTTCGGCATCTATGCCGGAGACGGTGCGATTTATCAGGGAGAGACGCTCCATAATCATAATAATGATGACGGTATTGTGCAGCAGATTCAGGGTGATGATGAAAACCATTACGAGGCTGTGGGATGCAGTGACTGCCCGATCGGCTACACGCTTGCGGGACAGAAAGTACCCCATAGCTTTGATGACAACGGCTTCTGCACCGGATGTGATGCCTATGAGCCGGCCGTGCTGAATACGGAGGAGGCCTATGAGATCGGGAATGCCGGACAGCTCTTCTGGTTTGCAGAGCTGATCAATGAGGATGTACTTGACACGAATGTCGATGCCGTTCTGACAGAGGACATCGCAGTGAATCCCGGAACTGTCGCAGACAATGGTGCATACACGCCCGCCGCCGGTGAAGAACCTCGTCAGTGGACGCCCATTGGCTTTAAGGGGACTATTTATGAAGGCCATTTTGACGGACAGGGCCATACTGTCAGCGGCCTCTACAGAACGGATACGGATTCTAATCTCGGATTGTTCGGTGTGACGAGTGAAAATGCATTGATCGAGCATCTGGGTGTTGTGAACAGCTTCCTCACGGGCGATAGTTATGGTGAGGAACTGGACACCGATTATAGTTATATCGGCGGTATCTGCGGATTCAACAATGGCACCATCCGAAGCTGCTTTGCACAGGGTCTTTTTTCAGGAGAAAACTATGTGGGCGGCATCTGCGGTTATAACAATGGAACGGTATCAGATTGCTTTGCCAATGTGAATGTTCTGGCAGAGAGTGCACTCGGTGCCATTTGCGGCTTCAATCAAGCTGCTGTTGAGAACTGTTATTATTATGAGAAAAATGCATTGCCTGCGGGCGGCATCAATTCTGCGGATGAAGAAGGCGAAGCCGAGAACCGCAGTCCGGAACAGTTTGCTTCCGGTGAAGTCACCTGGCTTCTGAACAGCGGCATGACGGACGGCACGCAGATCTGGTACCAGACCATCGGCGATGATACAGTACCTATGTTTGAAGGAGATACCGTGTTCTGCGGCTATACAGCCTGCGGTGATAAGAACCCTTCCTACAGCAACACAGAACTGAATGCCGAACGTATCCATACATTTACAGCAGATTCGAATGGCTTCTGCACGCAGTGCGATACAGGCTACCAGCCCGCCGTACTCAATGCGGACAATGTTTACGAGATCGCAAACGGCGGACAGCTCTACTGGTTCATGGAGCATGCGAATTTCTCGGATGCCGGCGCCGATGCCATTCTGACTGCGGATATCACCGTTAACCCCGGAACATTTGATGCGGACGGCGATTATACGCCGGCAGAGGAGGAAACGCTGCGGACATGGACACCGATCGGCATGCTGCTTGTAGAGGACAGCACCGATGATGTGATATCGAATACATATTCGGGCAAATTTGACGGCCAGGGGCATACCATCAGCGGTCTGTATCTGCATAATGGTGCGCAGTCCTATGCTGCACTGTTCGGTGATATTGAAGATGCGGAGATCCGCCGTGTCGGACTGACCAATTCGAGTTTTATCGGATCGGATTTTGTCGGCGGTATTTGCGGCTATGCAGCAAGCAGCACGATTTCCTATTGCTGGAATACGGCAAGTGCAGCGGCAACAGAGGAGTATGGCGTTGCGGGCGGCATCTGCGGCGTTTGTGATGACACTACTTCCCTCATCTCCTGCTGGAATGCCGGTTCGATCACGTCCTACAGCGGTGTGGATGCTTCCGATGCGATCTGTCCGGTTGCTATGGGTACGGTCGATTGCTGCTACGCAATTAAGGAGCCGGGTGCAGAAATCCCGGAAGACGATCCGGTACAGTATGTTTCCCGTGATGCCTTCGCTTCCGGTGAAGTCACCTACGGACTTAATGACGGCGTGACGGATGGTACACAGATCTGGTACCAGACCATCGGCGAGGATCCGCATCCCGTATTTGATGGCGGGACGGTATATGTCGGCTATCGGGAATGCAGTGATGAAGCACTTTGTTACAGCAATGATGCTGATCTGCTTCTGACAGAGCGCCCCGCACATGACTTTGATGACAACGGCTTCTGTACGGTATGTGATGCCTATGAACCGGCTGTACTGAATGAAGAGAATGTCTATGAGATCGGCAATGCCGGACAGCTTTACTGGTTTGCCGCACTTGTCAACAGCGAAGCGAACGACTTGGTTTATCAGGAGATTCATGCGGTTCTGACCGATGATATCAGAGTCAATGAACAGGTGCTGGATGAAAACGGCACTCTGATTTCCGATACAAGCGGCCTGCGCACATGGACCCCCATCGGCCTTACCAGATACGGGGGTGATGATTTCTATAACGTCATTTATGATGGCATTTTTGATGGACAGGGGCATACCATCAGCGGCCTGTATCATCAGTCCACCGATGATTATGTTGGTCTGTTCGGTCAGGCATCGGATCAGTCCAGAATTATGAATCTGGGTATTACCGATTCTTATTTCAGCGGAAACAGTTACGCTACAGGCGTTTGCGGTCTATCCATGGGACAGATTACCGGATGCTGGAATACCGGTGTTGTTGTGAATCAATGGAATGAAACAACCGGATATACGCTTGCAAATTGTGATGCAGCCAATAGGGAGCATTGCTATTGGCTGAATATGAATGAAATAGATGCGGATGGAAATGAAGTGAGGATTACAGAGGAGGACTTCCGTTCCGGCCGAGTGACATGGCTCCTGAACAGCGGTGTCACGGACGGTACGCAGATCTGGTATCAGACCATCGGCGAGGATACCCATCCGGTATCCGATGGCGGCACGGTATACAAGGCGTATGCTTATGGCTGTCCGGATGCACAGGAAGCTGAATCGGAGCTGTACAGCAATACGGACGATGATGACACCTACGGTGATGCCCATTCGTTTGTGGATGGCCTTTGTGAATACTGCGGTCTGATCCGCACGGAGCTGGCACTTGCCTTCGATCCGGTATTGGCCTATACCGGCCGACCGATCTCCATCACGCAGATGGACTTTACCGGGATCGGTGATCCGTCGCTTATTGTACTGGAATGGTTTGACAGCGAGGGAACACTTCTCACTGAGCCGCCGGCCAATGCAGGAATCTATACGCTCCGTGCCTCAATTCCTGCGCATACAAGCGGAGATCTGCGCTATTGTGAAGATGAAGCCGAATATGAGTTCGAAATTACAAAGGCAGATTTTCCCATGAGCGTTCTCACTGTATCATTGCTGGAGGGCAATATGTACGACGGAGGCGTCAAAACCCTCGAGATTGGTTTCATGGAGTCAGTGAAAGGTGTCGGCGAAATCTCCTATGAGGTGTTGGATGAAAACGGCGATCCTGCCGTGCTGTGCGATGCAGGCAGGTATTATCTCAATATCCTTGTATCCGAGGGCGAGAATTATCATGCGGCGGAATTGAACGAGGATGAATATATCTGCATCGAAATCATTCCTGCCATTGTATCAGATATTCTCGATCCTCTGGCCGCGCCCATTGTTTACGGACAGTCACTCAATGAGAGCGTGCTCACGGATGGCTGGTTCTGGCAGGATGGCGATGTAATTCCCGATGTGGCAACTGCGCAGGCCGACTTCTTTACAGCGTATCTGCCGCTTGAGGGGAATCCGAATTACGATTACAGCTATGTTACCGGTTACAATCCGGAGCTGCACAGAGTCGAGCGTTCGGTGGAAGTTATTGTTGAAAAGGCGAATCCCGTGGTCACACCGCTTCTGATCGGTACCACATTCACAGAGGGCGATCCGCTGCCTGAAATCACCACATCCCCCGATGACACGCCCGGTGTCATTGAATGGCTCGTTGGCATCTTCGGTGGACTGGCAGCCGGTGAAAATGTGATCGAATGGTACTTCACGCCGGATGACAGGAATAACTATCTGGAGACACAGGGCACAGTGACGATTTATGCGGAAACGACCACAACAGAAGCGACGACAACGGAAACGACCACAACCACTACAACGACAACAGTGGATACTACCACAACCGCAGACACAACGACAACCTCTCCGTCCGAAACGACCACGGCAGATACCACTACAGAGACAACAACCCAAACAACCACATCCGAGGGTACTACGACTACAACCACATCCTACGAGACCACTACGACTCCTGCAAGCACAACCTCGGATGTGACCACGACAACCACGATGGTGACAACCGAAACTTCCGCCACAACCACCACGGCATCCGTCACCACGACAACATCGCCGAAGACAACAACTACGGCATCCGTCACCACAACGACATCGCAAAAGACAACCACTACGGCATCCGTCACCACGACAACATCTCCGAAGTCAACCACCACGACGTCCGTCACCACGACAACATCTCCGAAGTCAACCACCACGGCATCCGTCACCACGACAACATCTCCGAAGACAACCACCACGGCATCCGTCACCACGACAACATCGCCGAAGACAACCACCACG
>JAFQDR010000147.1 GCA_017415945.1 Oscillospiraceae bacterium | reverse complement strand
GAAACAAAGTCAAATCTATTTTTCGCGCCGGCATGTACGAAGCGAAAAATACAAATAGGTCTGCAAGTGTGGAATTTGTTCGCAGAATGCGGACAAATTATGCGCGCGGCAGACCTGCTTGCCCATCGCGTAAGCGGGGGCATCTCTGTCAAAATGCTCCGTAGGAGTATTTTGACAGACTCAAGGACACCCCTTGCGGGTGTCCTTTCATATTGCCTCCGTAGGGAATGCTTTGGACTTGCCATATTCTCCATAATCCTGTACAATGGTATCAATATTTGTTTGATGTTTTCTTATTATGGACGCTTGAAAGGAGAAATCTATGAAACAAATGAAGCGACTGACTGCACTGCTGTTGGTGCTGGTGATGATGTTCACTCTGGCACCCATGGTATTTGCGGCGAGCGATTTTACCGACGTGTCCAAGTCCGACTGGTTTTACGCTCCCGTGAACTGGGCGGTAAATAAGGGCATCACAGGCGGTATCGGCAACAATATGTTCGGTCCCAATAATGACTGCACCCGTGAGCAGGTGGTCACCTTCCTGTGGGCGGATGCAGGCAAGCCCGAGCCTGCGAACGACGACAGTCCTTTTGTGGATGTGACCGAAGCAGACTGGTTCTTCAAGCCTGTCATGTGGGCGGTGGAAAAGGGCATTACAGGGGGCATCACTGCCACAGAGTTCGGAGCGGGACAGCCCTGCACCCGTGGGCAGGTGGTCACCTTCCTGTGGGCAGCTGCGGGAAAGCCCCATGTGGAGACCTGTGAAACAGGCTTTATAGATGTAAGCTGGGATGATTGGTTCTTTGTGCCTGTGAACTGGGCTTTGAATGAAGGCATTACCGGCGGTATTGGGGACAGAATGTTCGGTTCCAACTATCCCTGCACCCGTGCCCAGATTGCCACCTTCCTGTATGCGGCCTCTGAGGACTATGTGAAGCCGACCCCTGTCCATTCGGAGCTGTACATAGAAGGTGTATCCGTTGATGATGTGGTCGCGTACTTCAATGAGGTGGCTCTGGATGCGGAGTTTTCTTTTGGGGACGGCGATCCCGGTCGTGTGCAGAAATGGACAGCGCCTATTTATTATATGATAAACGGTTCTCCTACGGATGCAGACCGTGCAAAGCTGCGTGAATTTGTGACTTGGCTGAATGCGGTTGATGGCTTCCCCGGTATGTATGAAACCGATACATGGTGGAAGGCCAATCTGGATATTTATTTCTGTGATGCCGACACCATGGTGGATCGGCTGGGTGATAATTTTTACGGTATGGATGGCGGCGTTACCTTCTGGTATGAGAACAACGAGATTTATGATGCAACTATTTGCTACCGCACGGATATCGGGCAGTATGTGCGCAATTCCGTGATTCTGGAAGAGATATACAACGGGCTGGGGCCTGTGCAGGATACTTGGCTGCGCACCGACAGCATCATCTATGCGGGATATTCCGAACCGCAGCAGCTGACCCGGGTGGATGAGCTGATCCTGAAGCTGCTGTATCATCCCGAGATCAAATGCGGCATGGACAAGGCTGCTTGTGAAGCGATCATTCGCACTTTATATTATTGATACAAATTATATAATAGGTAGAGACACCCTGCTTGTGGGGTGTCTCTTGCTTTATTCGGTTGTTTCCTGTACAATGGTTTACAGAATATGTCAGATGTCCTGTTATGGGACATCGAAAGGAGAATCCTATGAAGCAAATGAAACGACTGACTGCGATGCTGTTGGTGCTGGTGATGATGTTCACCATTGCGCCCATGGCATTTGCGGCGAGCGATTTTAGCGACGTGTCCAAGTCCGACTGGTTTTACGCTCCCGTGAACTGGGCGGTAAATAAGGGCATCACAGGCGGTATCGGCAACAATATGTTCGGTCCCAACAATGACTGCACCCGTGAGCAGGTGGTCACCTTCCTGTGGGCGGATGCGGGCAAGCCCGAGCCCACCACCACCGTCAGCCCCTTTACGGATGTGACGGAATCCGACTGGTATTACAATCCCGTCATGTGGGCAGTGGAGAACGGAATCACCAGCGGTCTGACTCCTACCGAATTCGGTACGGGCAAGACCTGTACCCGCGCCCAGGTGGCAACCTTCCTGTGGGCAGTTGCGGGCAAGCCTGCCTTCGGTACACCGGAAAAGGGCTTCTTGGATGTGGCTGCCTCCGACTGGTATTACAATCCCGTCATGTGGGCAGTGGAAAACGGCATCACCAGCGGTATCGGCAACGGCAAGTTTGGGCCCAACAACAACTGTACCCGCGCCCAGATCGCCACCTTCATGTATGCGGCCTCCCCCGACTATGTGAAGCCCGAGCCCACACCTGTACCCACTCCCGCACCCACTCCCAAGCCCACCCCCGCACCCATCACCAATGAGGATCGCATTGAGATCGCGGCGGCCTATGTGGAAGACATCAATTCCGTGGACGGTGTGGACATTGCCATCTACTGGCGCAATAACACCGGAAAGGAAATCAATTACATCCATTTCAACTGCTATGCGCTGGATCTGAACGGCAACATTCTGAAAAATGACTTCTACCCCTATTATTACGATCTGGACTGCTGGCTGAAGGGCCCCATCACCACCGACAACATCGATATGTCCAATGATGACCCCTGCTCCTCCGGCTTGTACTACATCGGTCAGACCGCAAAGGGCAAACCCAATTTTGCGTTTAAGAATTATGATGAGGACTTTGACGCCGAATATTACATGGCTTACGACAAAAATATTTACGGCGAAAAAGTCTATATCGACCCCGTCAATGCCGATCGTACCTATATGGGCACCCATTGGGAAGCTATCATTTACAACGGCCGCGCATCCGATATCCGCATCCACAGTGTGAAGATCGAGTATGCGGACGGTACCGTGGAGACCATCCGAAATCCCAAGGTCGGTCCCCGCACCTCTCCCGAGAAGGACGTAGCATATACCGAGCAGCTGAAGAACAGTCTCGGCTGTGATGTGGTGGGGCATGATGCAAATCCCACCTGCACGGAGTCCGATATCTGCAAGCGCTGCTATACCATTCTTCCCGCAACGGGACATACCTACAAGTATTCTGCCACCTGCACTTCCTGCGGGTTCCGATATGAGGCGAATCTGGAGCTCTATGCCAGAAATCTGCCCGAGAAGGTCGTGGATAAGGGCGCATACGGCGGACAGTACACCTTCGAGGTGATCGACGTGTTCCGTGACTATGAAGAAGATCCGGAAGTGGATATCGAGGACGGCATGCCTGTGATCGATCTGTGGATATATACCACCTTCCGCTATGAAAAGCTGGAGGGCATGGCGGACATGGATTCCCGTATGCTGACCCTGCGGTTCTACGACGAAAACGATGCCCTTGTGCTGACCGAGGAGATTTTGGTGCATGGCAGCGAAAGCTCCGAGTGGTTCAACATTACGCTCCCCGGCAACGGTGTTTACTATGTGGATGTGACCGCAGAGGTTTACGACCCCTTCTGATTTGAATACCTGTACATATCGCCGTCTCTTTTGAGACGGCAATTTTTTTAGGGGCTTAGGGCCGGTCCCTACAAGAGAGCATCATCCTGCACAAAAACGGTTACAATCCTGTCATATTTCTGTATAACACTCCATCTTGTAAAATGAGCATGATATACATATAATACAGAAGCGAACCGATAAGACCCCCAAATGCTCGCAACGAAACTTTCTGTCCAATATAAATTTGCCTGCGAATTTGAAATGAAAAAGTTTCGGTGCGAAAAAGTCGAAGCGACGAAATGAGCGCCCTCCGTGAGAGAAGTGAGCGGATAGCGATATGGAGTACGCTTCGACGCCGTGAAACGCACGGTTGAGTGTTTTGATTATTGACGGAATTTACAAGGGAAACCGTATAAAACGGGGCGCCTCTGTGCAAAATTCTAAATGTTCAATTTTCACAAACTTTTCCGTGATTTTATGACAAAAAATTAAAAAATACCCTTGACAATAGGGGTACTTTTTGATATTCTATGGGGGCGCCTGAGAGGGCGCACTATGCGAAGAAGTCGGAGATTGCTCGGGAGACCGAGGTAACTTCGATGGAGTATGTCCGCCGGCGGCGAAAACCGTCGGGGAATCGGGCGGCTGAGACTTTTCCATGCACCGGCGTATATCGCTTGCACGGAACGAACCGGCCAATTGAAACTGGATGGCGCACTAAGGCCTCTTCCAACAGGAAGTCCGCCTTGGCTCCAAGGACTCTCCCATGCGGGAGAGCCCGCTTCCGCCAAAGTTCCAAATGCCGGTTTTCATTTCGGTCAAGACCTGATACGCACGGATGAGTGTATGGACAAAGGGCTCATCCGTACGACAACCTCTTACAGCGTGGCCAATGTCGCTGAAAGAGTCAATTATCGTACGAAAAGGAGAAAAAATCATGGCACAGAAGAATTCTATCCGCATTCGTCTGAAGGCTTACGACCACCAGCTGATCGACAAGTCCGCAGAAACCATCGTAGAAACCGCTAAGCGCACCAACGCTAAGGTTTCCGGCCCCATCCCTCTGCCCACAGAGAAGGAAATCATCACCATCCTGCGCGCTACCCACAAGTACAAGGACAGCCGCGAACAGTTTGAACGCCGCACTCACAAGCGTCTGATCGACATCATCAACCCCACTCAGGACACCGTTAACGCTCTGATGAGCCTGGAACTGCCTGCAGGCGTTGAAATCGAAATCAAGCTGTAATCATTAACCCTGTTAACACCCTACGGTCCGTAGCTTGCGAATACGGACAGGGTCAAGTCAGCAGCCTCTCGGTCATAAGAACCCATGCGAGCTGACCAATAACCTTAAGGAGGAAATACGAATGAAGAAGGCCATCATTGGCAAGAAGATCGGTATGACTCAGATCTTCGACGAGGCAGGCAAGGTTATTCCTGTAACTGTCATCGAAGCCGGCCCCTGCACTGTCACTCAGATCAAG
>JAFQDR010000146.1 GCA_017415945.1 Oscillospiraceae bacterium | reverse complement strand
CTCATGGCGGAAAAATCGAAGTATATGACAATCAACCAAGCGGGGCCGTGTTCCGCTTTACAGTACCTGCTGAGGAGGTGAAGCTGCATGAATCATTCCAGAATTTTGGTAGTGGAGGATGACAGTGCGGTCAGAAATCTGATCGTAACTACGCTTGATACCAACAACTACAAATACTTGACTGCTCCCAATGGTAAAACTGCCGTAATGGAAGCAGCATCCCACAACCCTGATATTATTCTTCTGGATCTCGGACTTCCGGATATGGATGGAGTCGAAATCATAAGGAAAATCAGAACATGGTCGGATGTCCCCATCATTGTAATCAGTGCCCGCAGTGAGGATACCGATAAGATCGAGGCGCTTGATTCCGGTGCGGATGATTATTTGACAAAGCCGTTTTCTGTGGATGAGCTTCTTGCCAGAATCAGAGTTACACAGCGGCGAATTCTGGGAATGCAGAAAACATCCTCTGTTTTTGTGAACGGCGATCTGACAATTGACTATGCCGCTGGAAGCGTCACAATGCATCAGGAGGAAATACACCTGACTCCGATCGAATACAAAATCCTTTGTCTGCTTGCCAAAAACGTCGGAAAAGTTCTGACACACACTTACATTACCCATGAGATATGGGGGAGCTCTTATGAAAACGAAATCGGATCATTGAGAGTGTTTATGGCAACACTGCGAAAAAAACTTGAGAAGCAGTCTCAGAAACAGCAGTATATTCAAACACATATTGGCATTGGATATCGGATGAATAAAATGTGATGAATTCTTATACAGTTGAACCCCGTGCAGAGTTTTGTAACTCTGTACGGGGTTCGTGTCGTGTTCGGTTTGTTGTTGATTCGGAGTATCAGTCATTTCTCAGGGCTTTTTTGATCAGTTAGAAAATGTCCTTTTTGTTTTTGATATATCTGCGGATCAAAACAACAATGATCGTGGCAAGGCAGAGACAGAGGAATACGGGCATGATCCAACGGTTCGGAGTTTCCTCTTCGGCAGACTTCATTTCCGTCCAAAGATCCTGCATGGTTTTGTTGGCTTCATCTGAGAGATTGACAAAAACGGTCGTCTTGTCAGCGATGAAATCCTGACTCGGGTAGGATACGGGATCATTCTGTACCTCTTCATCGAGCATCTCGAATGCAGCAGAATGCGGTGTGGAGTAGCAGATATAGTCAATATTGGCAAAGGCAATATCCGGCTCGCACATGAAATTGATGTACATTTCGGCCGCTTCCTTCTGCTTGGAAGTTGTGGGGATGCACATGGCATCGACAAACAGGTTTGTACCACTTGCAGGGACTACAAAATTCAGGGAATCATTTTCATCCATGATTGTCAGTGCGTCACCTGCGTAATACGGCGCAATCAATGCATCACCGGCGCCCATCTTATCGAAGATCTCGTCCATGACATATGCCTGAACTATGCGTTTCTGTTCCTTGAGTTTTTCGGCACAATCACGAAGCTCGTCCTCGCTCTCTGTGTTGATGGAATAGCCGAGGAGCGAT
The DNA here is from genome assembly GCA_017415945.1 of Oscillospiraceae bacterium. The sequence goes on along the minus strand of JAFQDR010000146.1, from coordinate 16,741 downwards.
TCGGCGATCATGAAGGCATCACGGGGATTGTCGAACATCAGAATCTGGTCGAGATAGGTCTCATTCCAGAGAATGTCCCAGTCAATCTCCTCGGGTGGGATATCGATCATGGTTTCGTCATAGATGATGCCGACAGTACCCCATGTGTAGGGAACGGAATAAGCATTCTCCGGATCATAGGCCATATTGCGGAAATTATCCATAATATAGCTGAAATTCGGAATGTTGTCAAAATTGAGTTCCTGAATCATATCCTCCTTGATCATCTTGCTGATCATATAGTCGGAGGGAATGATGATGTCATAAGTAGCACCGCCGCCCTTGAGCTTGGCGTACAGTTCTTCATTCGTGGCGTAATTTGTGTAGTTGACCTTGATACCAGTGAGCTTTGTAAATTCGGAATTGACATCGAGTGTACCCTCGTCGGCACCGGTGGAGATATATTCGCCCCAGTTGTAGACATTGATGGAAATGCCGTCATCCTTGAATCTGGTGTAATATTCCGGATCGGAGACGGTCAGTGTCTGTGCCTCGATCTCCTCTTCCTCCTCAGTCTCAACCTCTTCCTCTGCGCAGCCGGTAAGCATGCTGAGCATCATCAGTGGGAGCAGGAACAGTGAAAAAATACGTTTAGTCATGCTTATGCCCCCTTATATGTGCCGTTTTTCTTTGCTGCTCTGGTTTCAATGATATTCTTAACGATCAGAATAATCACAACTGCAACAAAAATCAGTGTGGACAGGGCATTGATCTCCGGGGAGATCTTGCGGCGTGTCATCGAATAGATGGTAATCGGCAGGGTCTGGGAAGTCGAACCGCTTGTGAAATAGCTGATGACAAAGTCATCGAGGGAGTAAGTAAAAGCCATCAGAAAGCCGCTGATGACGCCGGGCATGATTTCCGGCAGTACGACTTTTTTGAATGCCTGGAAGGGACTGCACCCAAGATCCTGTGCAGCCTCGTACAAATGGGGATCCATTTGCTTGAACTTCGGCATAATATTCAGTATGACGTATGGGACGTCAAACGTGATATGTGCGATCAGAAGCGTCACAAACCCGAATTCCAGGTGCATGCGTGCCGCAAAGAAGACGAACAGCAGCATGAGTGATACACCGGTTACGATTTCAGGGTTGATGATGGGCATATTGGTGATGTTCATCACAATGCTTTTAGGCACCTTACGCATGCTGTTGATGCCGATGGCTGCAAGTGTGCCAAGAACGGTCGAGATGATGCTCGACAGCACAGCAATGATGATGGTGTTCACAAGGGATGAGATGATGATCTTGTTATTGAACAGACGGATATACCAGTCCAATGTGAAGCCGCTGAATACGGAGCGGCTCTTGGTTTCGTTAAAGCTGAAGACAATCAGAACGAAAATCGGTACATACAAAAAGAGCAGCACCAGAATCATATAAAGATTACCGAGTTTTTTCATGTCACCCTCCTTAAATCAATACCTGGTCATCGGGGCTGAACTGGTTCATGACTGTCATGATCAAGAGAATGATGACCATGAGCACCAGTGAGATGGCCGCACCAAGGTGGGGGTTATAGGAATTGCCGAGGAACTGCATTTCGATCAGGTCACCGATCAGAAGGTTCGAACCGCCGCCCAGCATTCGGGAAATAATGAATGTGGAGATGGCAGGTACGAATACCATGGTGATGCCGGATGTCACGCCGGGCAGACTGAGCGGGAAAATCACACGGAAGAGTGTTGACCAGAAATTGCAGCCGAGATCGGATGCAGCTTCCAGTACGCTCTTATCGATCTTTTCCATAACGGAATACAGCGGCAGAATCATAAAAGGAAGATAGTTATAGACCATACCGAGCACAACCGCACCGGAGGTATTGATGAGCTTGAACGGCCCGAGTCCGACCATGCCGAGGAGGTTATTGATGATACCATTGTTGCCGAGCAGTGTCATCCATGCATATGTACGAAGCAGGAAGTTCATCCACATCGGGAGCATCACCAGCATCAGCATTGTCCCCTGCCGGTGTTTTTCCATACGCGAAAGAATGAATGCGATCGGATATGCCATGACAAGGCAGATCACTGTTGCAATGAGTGCGAGCCAGATGGAACGTACAAAAATATTGGTGTACTGTCCGACATTGGAAATATTATCCAGAGTCAGACCGCCATCTTCTGTTGTGAAGGCAAAATATCCGACCATCAGAAGCGGTACAAGAATAAAGATAACCATCCACACAAGATAGGGTGCGGACATGATTTTCAGTTGTTTCATTCTCACGCCTCCTCTGTTTTCTTCATGATGTGAATGTCAAACGGATCGAAGGTCATGCCGATCATGGAACCAACCGACTCAGCCTTTGTGGAATGGATGATCCACTTATGATCCACACCATCGACAACCATTTCATAATGTACGCCCTTGAATACGACGGATTCGACGATACCGGTAAGTTTGGCACCGTCAGCGGGAATCACCTTCACATCCTCGGGGCGGATCACAACATCCACGGTCTCATTCGGTGCAAATCCATGGTCAACACAGGCGAAACGGCGACCGGTGAATTCGACAATGCGATCCTCAGGCATGCAGCCGTTGACGATGTTGCTTTCACCGATGAAATCAGCAACAAAGGCATTGACAGGTTCATTATAAATATCTGTGGGCGAACCGATCTGCTGAATGATGCCGCCGTTCATGACAACGATACGGTCGGACATGGTAAGGGCTTCTTCCTGGTCATGAGTGACGTACACGAAGGTCAGCTCCAAAGCCTGCTGAATTTTTCGAAGCTCCGTCTGCATCTCTTTGCGGAGCTTAAGGTCAAGTGCACCGAGGGGCTCGTCAAGCAGGAGCACCTTCGGATGGTTGACCAGTGCTCTGGCAATGGCCACACGCTGCTGCTGACCGCCGGAGAGACGATTGACAGAACGCTTCTCAAAACCCTTGAGATTCACAAGCTCGAGCATCTCGCCAACACGTCTGACAACCTCTTTCTCGGGCGTTTTATTGACACGAAGGCCAAATGCGATGTTCTCATATACATTCAGATGCGGGAAGAGCGCATATCTCTGAAAAACGGTATTGACGTTACGTTTGTGCGGGGGCAGACCGTTGATCTTCTTGCCCTCAAACAGTACCTCACCGCTTGTCGGATCAATGAATCCGGCAATGATACGAAGCGTTGTTGTTTTGCCGCAGCCGGACGGGCCGAGGAATGTAACGAATTCCTTATCCTTTATGTCAAGGCTGATATTTTTCAGGATGCGTTCCCCATCCTCAAATTCAACCACAATATCTTTCAGACTAACAATATTTTCCATTTCCCACGTTCCTTTCTGAAAACGAATGTGATGCATCCGACATGATTCGACAGAATACACCATATTAACTATACGGCAAAATTTCGATTTTGTCAATAGTTTTATGAAAAAAAGAGAGATTGATAAAGCATTTTTCTTTCATTTTGAACTACGGATGTGTTCTGCCCGACGTTCCGCCAAATGAGCTTGACAAAAATTGCTGTCTGGGCTATAATTAATAAAGAATGACTGAAAAGAGGCGGTCAAATGGAACTGGCGATTTTTGCGGGTATTGTAATAGTGATTGTTCTCTTTTTTTCGTTTTTGTACGAGAAAAAGGAGACAATGCCCTACCAGAGAAAAGAACTTCTCACGGATAATGAGTTCGCTTTCTACAAAAAGATCCGTGCTACGGCCAAACGGTGCGGTCTTCATATCCTTGCCAAGGTTCGGCTTGCTGATCTTGTCGAGGTAGAGCCGATGGAGGACGAGAAAAGGTGGTTCAAACACTTTTCCAAGATCTCGTCTAAGCATATTGATTTTGCGGTTGTAAACCATGATTTTGAAGTATTGTTTCTGATTGAACTGGATGACGCTTCACATGAAGAAGAGGCACGCAAAGAACGGGATGCGTTTGTTAATGCTGTTCTCGCACAGACAGGCTATGAGCTTGAACGGGTCTATCATGATGAGGACGGCATTGAGCAGATTTGTGAGAAAATGGAAAGCTATCGCTGAAAAAAAGGAGATTTCAATGCGGATTAAAAAGAAGGAAAATCCTTCGTTTCTCAATGATTATGTCACGCATTTATCGGTCGTGAAATGTCTTGCTGACAGCACGGTCTATGTGTATTATCAGGACGTCAGGCAGTTTTTGCGGTATGTGACACTTGCATCCCACGAGGATGACTTCACATCTGCAATGCTGCAGGATGTAAGCATTGCGGATATGTCACTTGAAACGCTGCGGAGCATCAATCTGCGGGATATCTATGATTACTACGGGTTCATCGCTAAAGAATGCGGGAACAAGGATAAGATCCGTTCTCGAAAAGCCTCTTCCCTGCGCAGTTTTTTTCGTTATCTGACAAAACAGGCGCATGTGCTTGACAATGATCCGACGGCCAATCTGGAACTGGCATCCCCAAAACGTGCGATGCCGAAATACCTCAATTTGACCGAGAGCCTTGCTGTGCTGCGTACACTCACAACACAGGGCAATCACAGGGCGCACATAAGGGATTACTGCATTCTGACGCTGTTCCTCAACTGTGGCATCCGACTTGGCGAACTTGTGGGATTGAATCTGTCTTCCGTCGATCTGGAGGAAAAGAAAATGCGTGTGCTCGGTAAGGGCAATAAGGAACGCATTGTCTATCTCAATGATGCCTGCATGAGTGCGCTGCGTGAGTATCTGTTCGAACGGCTTGAAACAGAGACGGATGAACAAGCACTATTTCTCAGCAACCAGAAGAAACGTATCAGCAGACGCCGTGTACAGCAGGTTGTGGAGGATGCACTGAAGGCCGCAGGTCTCAGTGAACGGGGTCTCTCGACACATAAGCTTCGACATACGGCTGCGACACTGATGTATCAGCACGGGCATGTTGATTTGTTGACGCTCAAGAGCATTCTTGGCCACGAGAGCATCTCAACAACGGAGATCTATACCCATCTGTCGGACACGACCATGCAGGAAGCAATGGACCACTCCCCTCTTGCCGATGTCAGACGCACAGAGATCAAAAAATAAAGCGTATTCCAAAATGGAATACGCTTTTATGCTTAGCTGTTCTTTTTCTGTGCAGTGCTCTTTCTGAGCTTTTCAAGCTGCTGACGGCGCTGCTGTACATCCTGCAGGGATGTGGTAAAGTAAGCTTCGGCTTCCTTGAAACGCTTTGCAACATAAGCATCCGTTGCAGTCTTGATGGCATCGCTCTCATTCTTAGCCTTAGTGACAGCCTCGATTGCACGACGCTTTGCCTCGCGTGTGATGGCTTCTTCAGAAACGATCACTTTGGCACGCTCTTCAGCCTGACGAACGATCTGCTCAGCCTTGGCCTCTGCTTCCTTGATGATACGGTCACGGTCGTAAGCAACCATCTTGGCGTGCTTCACTTCCTGCGGTACGTTCAGACGGACATCGTTAATCAGCTCACGCAGTCTCTCTCCGTCAATAATGGATTTATGGGATGCAAAAGGAACGGAAGCTGATTTGTCAAGCAGCTCGTCCATATCATCCAGAATGTCATCAATACTCATTTTTGTCCTCCTTTATTAATCTCTTTTGTATGGGTTCCAAAATACATGCCGGTACAAAGGGGCTGATGTCTCCGCCGAAGTAGGCCACCTGTTTGACCACACTTGAGCTGAGATACATGTTTTCCTGACTGGTGGTCAGAAAGACGGTTTCCGCTCCTTCATACAGAACTTTATTGGTCAGCGCCATCTGGAATTCATATTCAAAATCACTGACGGCACGCAAGCCCTTGACAATGGCAACTGCGTTCACACGCTTGACATAGTCCACCAGAAGGCCATCAAGAATGTCGATCACGACATTATCCAAATGCTCGGTGGCTGCTGCAATGAGCATCATGCGTTCTGTTGCGGTAAAGCTGCCGCTGCCCTTGCTGGCATTGGTCGAAATCAGAACGATCACTTTGTCAAACAAAGTGGATGCACGCGTGATGATATCCAGATGTCCCAATGTTACAGGATCAAAGCTGCCGGGACACACTGCAATACGTCTCACTCAGACACCTCCTCTGTGAATGTAAAAACTGACACTACTATTTTACCATAGTTATATTCTTTTTTCAACCTCAAATTTGAAATTTTTTCTGGTAATTCCAATTCTTTTTCATGTTCGCAGACAATTTTGCCGTTTTCTTTCAGGATTCTTGTCAGATCCGGCAGTAATTTCATCAGAATTTCCTTTCGGTAGGGCGGATCGAGAAAGATAAAGTCGAACGCCTTGTCCGGACAATAACGAAGATACTGCTCTGCATCACGCTGGAATACAACGGCTTTATCTGTAAAACCGGTCTTCTTGAGATTTTCCTTCACAACAGAAAGAGACTGTGCGGACTGATCCACGAAAACTGCCTGACGAGCACCGCGACTGAGTGCCTCGATGCCGAGCTGACCGCTTCCGGCAAACAGATCGAGCACATCGGAACCGGAAATTTCAAACTGAATGGAGGAGAACATGCCTTCCTTGACACGGTCTGTGGTTGGACGGACATCCAGTCCTTCCAGTGTTTTCAGGCGGATGCCTTTGGCAGTTCCGGTAATAACTCTCATGTTAACCTCCTAATAGACCTGATGCAGGAACGTGAATAACCGTTCCGCTGTTTTTTGAGGGATACCTGCTGCGGCAAGCTCTTCCGGCGAAGCCTCGAGCAGTGCAGCTTTCGTTTTGAAGCGCAGCATGAGCTTCTGAGCAAGCTTTTCGCCGATGCCTTCGACCTGTGTAAGCTCGGAAGCAAACGTACGCTTCTTATGCTTGCTGTGCATGAACGCTACCGAATAACGGTGTACTTCATCCTGAATCCGAGTGAGCAGATGAAATGCACTCTGCGTACCGGAGAGACTGATCTCACCGCCGCCCGTGGCAATGGCACGCGTGCGGTGTTTATTGTCCTTGACCATGCCAAAAACGGCAATATCAGGTGCCAGAACATCGACAATGGGCTTTACTGCGTTAACATGTCCCTTACCGCCATCAAGCAGAATCAGATCGGGCTTTCTGGAAAAGCCTTCGTCCGTATCGTCATGCAGATGACTCAGACGGCGTCTGATCACTTCCTGCATACAGGCATAGTCATTCTGCATGTGAGATTCTTTGATCGTGAAACGCTTGTAGGCTTTTTTCAGCGGACGGCCATTTTCAAAGACTACCATACCTGCAACCATGGAATCGGATGCGAGGTTGGAGATATCGTAGGCTTCGATGTATTTGGGGACTTGTTCGAGCCCGAGTACCTTGCCAAGGGATTCAACTGCAAGAAGCTCCTTACCGGTTCTGTTTGTGCGTACGGCAATATACTCCACAGCATTCTGTTTCGACATGCGCACAAGCTGCAGACCATTTCCCTTTTGCGGAACGAGCAGTTTCACACGATAACCGCACTGTGCCGTGAACATATCGCTGAGCATATCCATTTCGGTCAGTGTGGATTCAAGAAGGATCGTTTTGGGCAGATCCGTTCGGCCGTGATAGAACTGTGTGACAAAGGCATCGAGCGCAGCATCATCAGCATGCTCATCAAAACGGAAGACCTCTTTGTCATAGAGACGGCCTTCCCGATACATAAGCACGGAAATGCACAGTGCATCACCGTTATCTGCGGACGCAATGACATCGGCATCCCGGAAATTATTATCAATGATTTTCTGGGATTCAGCGGCTTTCTGAATGGCACGGATCCGGTCACGAAGTACCGCAGCCTTTTCGAAATCCATGGCTTCAGCAGCTTTTTCCATTTCCTGCTGCATGCGTTCCACAGAAGCACCGCTGCCGCTGCGAAGATAGCCGACAGCCTGATGGATAATCTCGCTGTATTCATCCTGTGTGATGGTACCGCGGCAAAGGCCCATGCAGCGTTTAATGTGGTAATTCAAGCAGGGTCTTCCCTTGCGGAACATCTGAGGGAATTTTTTTGTACAGGTCGGCAGACAGAAAACCGTGTTAACCTCCTCTACTGCGGATTTTGTGACAAATCCGCCGGTATAGGGGCCGATATAGGTACCGCCGCCAGTTTTCTGCATTTCTGCTGTAATGCGAGGAAAGGGTTCATCGGAGATTTTGATGTAGTGATACCCTTTATCGTCCTTCAGCAGGATGTTGTAGTGGGGTTTATGCTGCTTGATCAGACTGCATTCAAGCAGCAAAGCCTCATATTCCGAGTCGGTGACGATGAAATCATAGTCCCACACATGGGAGACCATTTTTGCGACCTTCGGTGTATGGTCAGCAGAGACCCGAAAGTAACTGCTGACCCGGTTCTTCAGATTTTTTGCTTTACCGATATAGATGATGCCGCCATGGCTGTCCTTCATCAGATACACCCCGGGCGAGGTGGTAAGCTGGGATGTTTTTTCACGAAGGAAAGGCAATCTTTCGTTCATGGCGCCTCCAATCAATGCAGAAATGTTACTCATCAAAAAAGCTGCTCTTGAAATCCTGCACGCGGGCACGGTCTCCGTGGCAGTCAACCAGCAGACGTTCCTGTGAATGGAGGAACCGCAGAATGGAGAAGAGCACCACATAGGCTACCGAATTGGCAAACAGGCTGATGTAGACATGTAAGCCGAATATCGTACCGAACATGCCGGACAGAATGATCGTTACCGAAAGAACGATCGCCACCTCAAGTGCGGTATTTTTGGGTTCGAGAGCGAGGTAGGTAAAGCAGATGCATGCCGAAAAAATGGAATGCACAATGTTATATGCCATGGAACGTGCTTCATAAAACGGCAGCCGCATGGCGTTGAAATCGAGGATCATGATGACCACTTCTGTGATGAGATAGATGAGCATCGCCGCTTTCATGATATAACGATGACGGACAATTTTCCAGAAATTGATCAGGGAGAGGAGCATGAAGACAAAGCCACCTGTTTCAATGGTATAGGCAGCAATTTCAAGCGGAACGACCTCGAGATCATGTCGGTTGATCAGCCAGTAATACAATGCACAAACAGCAGCAAACAGAAGAAACAACAGATTTGCATACTGTCCGAAATGAAAACATCTTTTTAATTTCGGATGCATGGTGAACCTCTCTTACTTTGCCTGCAGGGCACGCTGACCGATGTCCTTACGATAATGAACCTTATCAAAAGAGATTTGCTCCACACTCTTATATGCCTGTGTCAATGCATTCTGGAGTGTATCCGCAGTCGCTGTCACGCCAAGCACTCTGCCGCCGGCAGTGAGGAACTCACCATCTACATACTTTGTACCTGCGTGGTATACGAATGCACCGGCTGTCTGACCCTTGTCATCGAGACCTTCGATCACCTTGCCGCTTTCATACTTCACCGGATAGCCGCCGCTTGCCATAACTACGCATGCTGCGCTTTCCTGCTTCCAGACAATATCAAGATCGGAGAGATTGCCCTTGTAGGTTGCCTCCATAATATCCACAAGATCGGTATCCAGCAGGGGCAGAACAACCTGTGTTTCAGGATCGCCGAAACGGCAGTTGTATTCGATCACCTTCGGGCCATTGGGGGTCAGCATCAGACCGAAGTAGAGGCATCCGGTGAATGCTCTGCCCTCAGCTGACATTGCTGCAATGGTGGGCTTGAAGATGGTTTCCATGCAGATATCAGCAACTTCCTTTGTGTAATAAGGATTCGGGGCAACCGTACCCATACCGCCGGTGTTCAGACCCTCGTCACCATCGAGCGCACGCTTGTGATCCATAGAAGAGATCATAGGCACAACGGTCTTGCCGTCTGTAAAGGACAGCACGGAAACCTCCGGACCTGTGAGGAATTCTTCGACAACAATGCGTGTGCTGCTGTCGCCGAACTGCTTTTCGTCAATCATGGAAACAACGGCATCCACAGCCTCCTGCTCATTCTGTGCAAGGATAACGCCCTTGCCGAGTGCCAGACCATCCGCCTTGATGACGGTCGGATAGGTGTTCTGTGCCTTGATATAGGCGATGGCAGACGCACTGTCGGTGAAAACTTCATAGCCGCCTGTGGGGATATTGTACTTCTTCATGAGATCCTTGGAGAAGATCTTGCTGCCTTCGATGATAGCGGCGTTCTTCTTCGGGCCGAAGGTCATGAAGCCCTCTGCCTGCATCGCATCGACCATGCCGAGTACGAGCGGATCATCGGGGGCTACCACAACGAGATCGGGCTGAATCTCCTTTGCAAGTGCAACCATACCGTCAATGTCGGTTGCCTTGACATCGCAGCACTTGGCATAACGGGAAATACCGCCGTTGCCGGGTGCGCAGTAAATTTCGGTGGTGCGGGGGCTTTCTGCAAGCTTCATGATGATCGCATGCTCTCTTCCGCCGCCGCCAACTACTAAGATTTTCATGGGGGATATGTCCTCCTTATTGATATTCTTTGTGAATCAGAACTTCTGTATCCAACGGAAAATGGAATGAACCGGATGTCACGCTTTCCTCCCAACAATCCGCCTCGGAACTACGGCTGTAGGTGAAAGAATACACCAGCCCGTCAATCTGCCTGTCCATGCCGCATTTGCATTCGCAGTCCGCTATCGTAATGATGGGTTTGATGATGCCATCCGCATTCTTGAAGCGGTGATAATCAATCAGCGTCAAGGCACCGCATAACAGAGGGAATGCAAGACCCAGAACTAAAATACAAATCGGAATTTTCCGGAGCCATTTTTGTTTTTGCATAGGATTCACCTTACAGACTGAAGCGATGTGCTTTCATCTCATCCAGAAATTCATCTGAAATGGGGAATCCTGCGGCATCGCCGATCACACTGTCCATGCCGCAATGCGGACACAGTGCGGTCTCACCACCGTCCGTCCAGTCCTCTTCCTGTAAAACTGAGGGCTTGAAGATCTCGCCGCACTGGAAACAGCCGCACATTTTGCTTCTGTAAAGCTGAGTGCGGTTATTGCGGCAGTTCTGATGTGCCAGCACGATATCGGTTTTCTGATACACAGGATTCACCTCTTTCGATTATTTTCGATTTAAATCAGTGATGGAACAGACGGATACCTGTGAATGCCATTGCAATGCCGTACTTGTTGCAGGTCTCAATGACATTATCATCACGGATAGAACCGCCGGGTTCTGCGATGTACGCAACGCCGGACTTCTTTGCACGCTCGATGTTGTCGCCGAACGGGAAGAATGCATCAGAACCGAGGCATACGTCCGTATTCTTTGCAAGCCATGCCTTCTTTTCTTCTGCGGTGAATACTTCCGGCTTTACCTTGAAGATTCTCTGCCATTCGCCCTCACGCAGTACATCCTCGTACTCGTCGCCGATATATACGTCAATTGCATTGTCACGGTCTGCACGGCGAATGTCATCCACAAACTGGAGACCCATTACCTGCGGAGACTGACGCAGCCACCAGTTGTCTGCCTTCTGACCAGCAAGGCGTGTGCAGTGAATTCTGGACTGCTGACCTGCACCGATACCGATTGCCTGGCCATCCTTGACGTAGCAAACAGAGTTGGACTGTGTGTATTTCAGCGTGATCAGGGAGATCAGGAGGTCATCCATCTTGTCAGCCGGAATTTCCTTGTTCTCTGTTACAATATTGGAGAGCAGCTCCTTGTTGATGTCGAGTTCGTTTCTGCCCTGCTCAAAGGTCACGCCGTAAACCTGCTTGGTTTCGATCGGTGCGGGCTTGTAGTTTTCGTCGATCTTCAGGATGCAGTATGTGCCCTTTCTCTTGGACTTGAGGATCTCCAGAGCCTCCTCGTCATAATCGGGAGCAATGACACCATCGGACACTTCACGCTGGATCATCTTTGCGGTGCAAACGTCAACCTTGTCGGAGAGTGCGATGAAATCACCGTAGGAGGACATTCTGTCCGCACCTCTTGCTCTTGCATAGGCACTTGCCAGCGGAGAAAGTTCACCCAGATCATCCACCCAGTAGATCTTCTTCAGATCATCGGACAGCGGTCTGCCGATGGCTGCGCCTGCGGGAGATACATGCTTGAAGGATGTTGCTGCACACATACCGGTTGCAGCCTTGAGTTCCTTGACCAGCTGCCAGCCGTTGAGGGCATCGAGCAGGTTGATGTAACCGGGTTTGCCGCAGAGAACCTCGATCGGCAGCTCTGTGCCGTCAGCCATGTACACTCTGGACGGCTTCTGATTCGGGTTGCAGCCGTATTTTAAAAGCATTTCGTTTGACATGAATTTGTCCTCCTAAATAAATTATTCTTTTGATTCCTTTATGGATTGAGAATATACTCAATTTCCTCTTCAAAAACTTCTCCATCAAATGACCATAATTCTTCCCACTCAAAATCCTCGGTCAGAATGCACATCTCACCAGTTTGAGAATTACACATGAGATGATCAAAACATCCGGTTAGCAGTACCAATGTCAGATATTCAACGCCATCCCTATAAACGGGGCTGGAACGATAGGTCTCGATTTGTTCCAAACTAAGAAGATGTTTATGACCAAATTGACTGCCATTTGACAGCATCAGCCAGTCTTTGTACGCCTGCGGGAGTACAGCGTTGTTTTTCTTTTCCCACTCAACAATTTCATGTTCCGTTGCTGGGGGACAAAAGGTCACAACGCTCTGATCCTGCTGGTATATGGAAAGCAGCTGATCATAGTATTTGCGGTAGGGATTATGCTGCTGGCACGCAAGGAGAGCATCACGCCGCATTATCTGCATGAGTGCGTTCTGCATTTTCAATAACACTGTTTGCAGAACGTCCGTATGAAAATCCTCGGTTTCATCGTATTGATACCGCTCATGCTCAATCAGAATCTTTCCGGTGGTGCGGTGAAAATACATCTCATAGCCAGCGTGACCAAAGTAGATACGTTCCTTTTTTGGATCGTCTGCCATCCGGCAGATGGCTTCCAGACTGTAAAGGCTGAGGACGGAATGCGGATAATCAAAACAGATTTCAATGCCATTGGACATTTGCAGACATTCTTTCAGTTCCTTTGGCAGCTTCATCTGTAACCGATATTCGCAATCACGGACTTCTTTCAATGCAGCTGGCGGAGATTTCCGGAAATGCCACCAGAGATCCTGTTCCTGCAGCTGTTCAGCGAGACTGCAAATTTCAGCTAATGTCTCTGTGATGTCAGACATGCGTTTCACCTCGCTTACAAATCTGTTCCACCGCCTCCATCACCACCGTTTCCAGATCATCCTCCGGACGGATCAGACAGACGGAAAATCCATAGACATCGCCGTTTTTCTGCACGGATGGATCATCATCCACATGCAGTGCAATGCGGTATTTTGACGGATATTTGGACGGCATCGCCTCCGCCCTGCTTCCCTGCACTTCTTTCTCATGACGTGCACCGTTGACAATATTGTCCGGCACAATGCCATAACATCGGAACAGATGCCGGATATAGCGGGGGCTGCGGTAGGATGTCGTATAGATCCAAACGGAAATCCCCTGCGCTTTCAGCCTGCGAAAGAGCGCGATTGTCCCTTTCCGCAGACGGTCGTGAAAGAGAAGATGCAGAGGGAACGAAAGGCGTCTCTCCGCTTCACAGGTCTGCGGATTGATGAACAGGGTATCGTCCAGATCAAAGGATACGATCATTTTGTATACTTGTTGATGATCTTGGAAGTTGCCTTGCCTGTCTCAATGTCGATGTAGCGTACGAACAGGGAAACCTTATTGTCCTCGTTCAGTGCATCCCAGAGGTTTGCAGCGAATTCATCCATATTGTTCGGGATGGTCACCTTCTTCGGCTCACCCTCGAAGCTCGGCAGCGGATTGCCGTCACCCATGTAGGTATGAATGAAATGACCGAAACCGCTGATCGGGTTTGTGTAGGAATAGGTGAATCTCTCACAGCAGTCGGGGTTGCCGTCTGCGGACTTCAGAATGGACATTGCATAGTTGTATGTGCCGTTTTCAACATGCATGATACCGGAAATACGAGGTGTGTAGTTGGGTGCATCGTCCTCGTATTCACGGGTGCGCAGGGACTGTTCAAAGGTCTGCTGCTTGTCCATCAGTTCATAGATGGTATCGGTCTGGTCGCCGTTGGTGACGATGGTCTTGTTGCCCAGCACTCTGACCGGTGCATAGATGATGAGGTGGGGGTCGGTCAGCTTGGACGGATCAGCCGCTTCGGTTCTGATGCCGTCAGCAGTTTCGGTGAATACACGGTTACGGGAATTCACGCTTCTGCCCATGATGAAATACGCCGTAACAGCGGACTTGCCATCCTCGGACTTGCCGATGACAATACCTCTGCCGGGGTAGGAATTGCTTTTCAGTTCTTCATAAATATCCAGTGTTTTCATATCAGGTTCTCCTTTTATGTTGAGTGGCGTCACTGCACTTCCCCTTCCTTGTCGACGGAATCCGGAAAGTTTTGCAGCCTTATTCGCCCTTATAATCGATATATGCTTTCTGGTCAATCACAGTCAGTCTGTCCTCGCAGAAAAGACTTACGGCCTGCGGAAGAATTTTCCATTCGGCCTGTTCCATGACACGCTTCTGGAGGGTTTCGGGTGTATCCTCATTCTGTACCTCCACTGCTTTCTGGAGGATGATGGGGCCGCCGTCACAGACTTCGTTCACGAAATGAACGGTTGCACCGGTGAGCTTAACGCCCTTTTCCAATGCTTTTTCATGTACATGCAGTCCATAGAAGCCATCTCCGCAGAAAGAAGGAATCAGGGACGGATGCACATTGATGATTCGATTGCGATATGCCTGAATGATACTCTTGTCGAGGATTGTCATGAATCCGGCAAGAACGATCAGATCGGCATATTCCTGATAGAGTGCCTCGTGCAGGGCCTCGCTGTAGGATGCATTATCCTTGTAGTCCTTTCTAGGCACCACGCGGGTGGGAATGTCATGGTTTCTGGCTCTTGTCAGCGCATAGGCATCGGGGCGGGATGCAATGACACAGCTGATGCGGCCGTTTTTGATATCGCCGCGTTCCTGTGCATCGATCAGTGCCTGCAGATTGGTGCCGCCGCCGGAGACCAGAACAACAATATTCTTCATACTTTTCGTACTCCTCTGTTTGATCGGTCACGCATTTTGATAAAGTGTTCGGAAACACGTGCGTCCCATCCGCCAGAGGCAGACAGGATACACGGAAACGATATGTTTTAGCAGAGGATTACGCCCTCTTCAGACTCAACCAGTTCGCCGAGGATGTAAGCGTCCTCACCTGCTGCATTCAGGATCTCAACAGCACGGTCTGCATCTTCCTTGGCAACAGAAACGATCATACCAACGCCCATATTGAAGGTGTTGAACATGTCACGCTCCGGAATATGACCGGTTCTCTGCAGCAGTTCAAAGATCGGGAGCACCTGAATGTTGCTCTTCTCGATCTTCGCAGAGAGACCTGCCGGCAGGGATCTCGGAATGTTTTCATAGAAGCCGCCGCCGGTGATATGGGAAACTGCCTTAACAGTAACAGATTCCATGAGCTTGAGAACGGACTTCACATAGATCTTGGTGGGTGTCAGGAGGCATTCGCCGAGAGTCATGCCCAGTTCATCAAAGTATGTGGCAAGATTTGCCTGATTTACGTCAAATACCTTACGCACCAGAGAGAATCCGTTGGAGTGTACACCGCTGGACTTCAGGGCGATCAGTACGTCACCGGCCTTCTGAGAGTCGGGATTAACGATATTCTTCTTATCAACCACACCAACAGAGAAACCGGCGAGATCGTATTCATCGATCGGATAGAAGCCGGGCATTTCAGCGGTTTCACCACCGATCAGTGCACAGCCGGACTGTACACAGCCTTCTGCAATACCGGATACGATAGTTGCAATCTTTTCGGGATAGTTCTTGCCGACAGCAATATAGTCGAGGAAGAACAGGGGCTTGGCACCGCAGCAGATAATGTCATTTACGCACATTGCAACGCAGTCGATGCCGACTGTATCGTGCTTGTCCATGAGAAATGCGAGCTTCAGCTTTGTGCCGACACCATCAGTACCGGAAACGAATACAGGCTTTTCCATGCCGCCCAGATCCGGTTCAAACAGACCGCCGAAACCGCCGATACCGGACAGAACACCGGGTGTGTTGGTCTTCTTGATGTGCTCGCGCATCAGCTTGACAGCTTCGTAACCGGCTGTTACGTCAACGCCGGCCTCCTTGTAGCTTTCAGAAAAACTCTTCATAATAAAAACCTCCTGAGATCGTTTATTTATTTTAGTCAATTCCCTTACCTGTCCAGCAGTAGGAGCAAAGATTCTCTGCCGGCAGGCCAATTGCCTTCATTGTGCCCTCGAGTGTCTGGAACTCAAGCGAAGTGAGCTTCAATTGACGGCAGATTTCATCGCGCAGGTGACGGCCGCGCTCGGTTTTCGTATCACAGTATTCCTTGAGGTACTTCATGCCCTCTGCGCCTTCATTGCGGTCGATGACCTGACGAGCAATCAGTTCAAGCTCGGATGTACTGCGGGAGAAATTCAGATATTTGCAGCCGAACAGAATCGGAGGACATGCGGATCTCATATGTACTTCCTTCGCACCATGTTCGTAAAGAAATTCGACCGTCTCACGCATCTGTGTACCACGGACAATACTGTCATCCACAAACAAGAGGCGCTTTCCTTCGATCAGTTCGTGTACCGGAATCATTTTCATTTTAGCAATGTGGGAACGCATCTTCTGGTTCGTCGGCATAAAGCTTCTTGACCAGGTGGGCGTGTACTTGATGAATGGTCTGGCAAACGGAATACCGCTGCGGTTAGCATAGCCGATGGCATGGG
>JAFQDR010000145.1 GCA_017415945.1 Oscillospiraceae bacterium | reverse complement strand
GTATAATCATCCACATAGCTGTCGCCGCATTCGGAACAGGTATAGGTGGTGAAGCCCTGTGCGGTGCAGGTGGGCTCGGTCACCACGCCCACATAGCTGTGCTGCTTTACGTCGGTGTAATCATCCTTGTAACTGTCCCCGCAGACGGTGCAGGTATATGTGGTGTAGCCCTGCTCGGTGTAAGTGGGCTCGGTAACAGCTGACTCATAGCTGTGTCCCGTTGCGGTGTCGGGTGCGGTTACGGTATCTTTTTCTCCGCAAACGGTGCACTTGCGGGTCTGTGTGCCGTCGGCGGTGCAGGATGCGTTGTTATCATAGACATACTCCCCGAAGCTGTGACCGAGGGCGGTATCGGGAATGGCGACACTGTCCTTCTCGCCGCAACGGGTGCAGGTGCGAGTCTTGGTAGCATCCTCCACGCAGCTCGGGTTGTTATCGGGAACGTATTCGCCATAGCTGTGCCCCAAGGCAGGAATAGTTTCGGTGAGATAATCGCAGCCGCAGTCCTCACATTTGTGCTGCATCCCGCCCTGCTCGGTACAGGTAGGCTCCACAGGAACTCCCACATCGGGCACGGGATTTTTGCCGTTTTCCCAAATACGTACTTCCAGTCCTTTGGTACTTCCCTTGAGCCATCCGCTGCTTTTTGTGCCAATGCTGCCAAGGATGAGGTCCATCCCATTGGCCAGTTGAGAAGCACTGTCCTTTCTGGTCTGCGTTTTCTCATCGGGCAGCTTGTAATACAGATCATTCATAGGCTCGGGTGGCAGCACCGTTTCTCCCAAATCATGGTCGTAAATAGAAATGTAGATCATGTTGGTTCCGTCTTCATTCACCACATTTTCCAGCATAGTGGTATAACGGTGGGTGCTGTGGTATTTGAACTTCCCTGCGACTTTCACACCCAATAAAACGGTCAAAGCTTTTTCGGTTCCGTCCCCTAAGGGCACCTTGTGACTAAATGTCAGCCAAACAAAATTATAGATCTGTGCGTACAAGGTCGCACTTGCGGCACTGAATTGATGGGTGTTCAGACCAATTTGATCCCACTCCATAACCCACGGACGGTCATGAGACAGAAAGGCAGGCTTATCGATCGTATAATAATATCGGATCGTAGGTTCGCTGTATGTGGTTTTATCCAAATATTCCTGTCGAGTTGTCTCGTTTCGATCAAATCCGTTTCCGTCTTCCGAGCGGAACGTCAAGCTGCTCAGATCCATCACCCAACGATAATTGTGGTCAATGTGGTCGCAGACAAAGGGAACCTCTACGCGGAGCGTGGTTTTGAAGGACCAGTCAAACTCATCGATGCCCATAAAGGTCATGAGCCAGCCAAAATCCTTCAGTGTCTCATCCTTGGAGGTATCGTAGCCCTGATTGGCAACATCATCATAGGTACCGGTGAAATCGAAGGTATCTGACAATTGAATCGCTACGGAATAGGTTGCCTTTCCGTCAACCAGCTGAATTTTGTTCAGCTCAAAGGACGTATTCAAACCACCGGTCAGCAGAGTCTGAAGCTTGTCATTTTCATTCCCGACGCCTGTAAAGTGCTGGGATGTTCCTCCCGGATTGGTCGGTTTCATCAATTTACCAACAGACCCACTATATGTCTTTTCTCCCTTTTTCAGATAACCTGTGGCATAATAGCTGTACAGGTAATTATGCCAATTGG
This sequence comes from Oscillospiraceae bacterium, assembly GCA_017415945.1. Next base: position 11,270 of record JAFQDR010000145.1, on the reverse strand, counting down.
TGCTGCCATACCCATAAAGACGATCCTTGCGCAGCTCCTGCATCTTCAAAATCGCCGCGGTGATTTCCGTAGTCAAGGCCTCCTGCAGCAGGCAGGAATTGAAAAGCGCAGCGGTCATGGGGCTCTTTTCGGACAGGGTCATCTTTTTGCCGTTGCCGAAAAAGGCATGGATAAAGTAATCGTTAAAAGCCTCATCATCCGCATTGGGCTGATCCACCTTTTTGGCGTAGTCCTTGAGCATTTGGGAAACCGCCGATTTCACTTCCGCTTCAAAGTCCGCATCCGCAGCTGCCACAGACACAGGCAGCAGACTCACCATCAGCGTCACCGCTAATAGAAAAGAAAGCACTCTCTTTCTCATTTTCTTTCCTCCGTTATATCCGAATCGGTTTGCTTCAATTATAGTCTATATAAATCCATATTCAAGGCTTTCTTGTGTTTTTCAAAACATTTTCACAACAGAATATACAGTAAAAGGAGCCGTCCACACCGAACGGCTCCATTATATTCTATGGTCTTACAGAGCGACCTTAATGAAGTCGCACAGTTCGCTAACGTACTTGCCGTCAATGTTGAAGACTTCACCGTTGTCAACCGCATTAGCGATCGCAGGATCGATGGGCAGCTTTTCTACGATCTCGATGCCGTACTTGGCAGCAACCGCATTGATCACGGACTGACCGTAAATGTAATGCTCCTTGCCGCAGTCGGGGCACTTGAAGTAGGACATATTTTCCACAAGACCAATGACAGGCAAGTTCAGCATACCGGTCATCTTCACAGCCTTTTCCACGATCATGGAAACCAGCTCCTGAGGAGAGGTTACGATGACGACCGCGTCAACAGGCAGAGACTGGAATACGGTCAGAGGAACGTCGCCGGTACCGGGAGGCATATCCACAAACATATAATCTACATCATCCCACAGAACTTCGGTCCAGAACTGGGTGACCATGCCTGCAATAACAGGGCCGCGCCAGACAACGGGCTCGGTTTCATCCTGCAGCAGGATGTTCATGGACATGACCTGGGTGCCGTTCTTGGCTACGCTGGGAAGAATGTATTCCTGAGTGCCCAGAGCATTTTCATGAATGCCAAAGGACTGAGGAATGGAAGGGCCTGTCATATCTGCGTCCAGAATGGCGGTCTTAAAGCCGCGGCGCTGCATTTCACTTGCAAGCAGGCTGGTGACCAGAGACTTGCCGACACCGCCCTTGCCGCTCATAACGGCAATGACCTTACCGACTCTTGCACCGGGCTTCAGCTGTTCCTTCTGGATACCGCCGCCCTGACGGCTGCTGCAATCGGCATTGCCGCAGGTGGAGCAATCATGTGTGCATTCGCTCATATCAAAATACCTCTTTTCAAATTTATCAGGCTAATTTTCAAACCATTGTATCCTATTATAATCATATTTCCCGTGAAGTCAACCGACGGGAGCGGTTAAGTTTTTGACCGAACTTTTTTGTTGGAACATCGTCGAAGCATGTAGCATCATATATTTCCTACCTCTCAGTCGCCTTCGGCGCCAGCTCTCCTTCAAAGGAGAGCCTTATAAAGTAAAAACTGCCGCCACAAGGACGGCAGTTTAGATATGTTCGAATGATTAGCAAACGGGTTCGGTCCAGCCGAAGGTGTCTTCTACCTTGCCCCACTGGATACCGGTCAGCTGATCGTACAGCTTCTGGGAAACTTCGCCGATCTTGCCTTCATTGACGGTGTAAGCAACATCCTTGTAGTTCAGCTCGCCGATGGGAGAGATAACAGCAGCGGTGCCGCAGCCCCATGCTTCTTCCAGAGCGCCGTTCTGTGCAGCTTCGATCAGTTCGTCGATGCCCAGCAGACGTTCTTCTACTTCATAGCCCCAAGACTTGAGCATTTCGATGCAGGACTTTCTGGTGATGCCGGGCAGAATGGAGCCGTTGTCCAGAGAGGGAGTGACGACCTTGCCGTTGATTTTGAACATAACATTCATTGCGCCCACTTCTTCAACGTACTTCTGGTATACGCCGTCCAGCCACAGAACCTGAGAGAAGCCCTTCTTTGCTGCAACTTCGCCTGCACGCAGGGAGATGGCGTAGTTTGCGCCTGCCTTAGCATAGCCGGTGCCGCCGCGGACTGCACGAACGTCCTTGGATTCAACAAGGATCTTAACGGGGTTCAGACCTTCCTTGTAGTATGCGTCAACAACGCAGCAGATAATTGCAAACAGGTAGGTGTGGGATGCGTGAACGCCCAGCATGGAGTCGGTAGCAATGACCATGGGACGGATGTACAGGCTGGTGCCGTCTTCGGAGGGAACCCAATCCTGTTCCACTTCGATGATGGTCTTCAGAGCCTTCATAAACATTTCTTCGGGAATGTGAGGAATGCACAGACGTTCGCCGGAGTTGTTCATACGGTTGATGTTTTCCATGGGGCGGAACATCTGAATCTTACCTTCAGCAGTGCGGTAAGCCTTCATACCTTCGAACATTTCCTGACCGTAGTGGAATACAACGGTGCCCAGATCGAATTCCAGAGGACCATAGGGTACTACACGGGGATCATGCCAGCCGATGCCGTCGGTGTAGTTCATCAGGAACATATGGTCGGTAAATACCTTACCGAAAGGCAGACCCTTAACAGGAGGCTTTTCCTTCAGATTTGCAGACTTGGTGATAGTGATTTCCATAATATTTTCTCCTCATCATAATAAATTTCATTTTTAATTCATTTTAAACAAAAAAGCCCCCGCTCCCTTGCTCATTGGCAAAGAGACGGAAAGCTCATACTTTTCGCGGTACCACTCTTTTTCGCCCTTACGGACGCACTCACGGGATGCTCAACACCCCACCCCATAACGACGGGCCGCCGTTGCCGCTTACTCCGCTTTCAGCAGCACCGCTCCGGGACCAGATCTCCAAGTCTGCTTCTACGGTACTTTCACCAACCGACCGTTTCTCTGTGCAAGCCGAACTTGAAGACAACTTCCCTTCCATGCGTTTGTGGTTTGAAATTGATAGAGCTATATTATCAAGTTAACGAGCCGTTGTCAATTATATTTTGCGGGCGTACAAATATGCAACCTGCACGAAAATCCCACATCATTCGCAGCAGTTGTAAATTTTATATTTTAATGGTATAATAAAAAGTCAAAATGCAGACTTACGAAAGGAGATACTCTATGACAGCCACTGTCATTGTCTTTCTCACAAGATATATATTGGCGTTTCTGGCGGTATGGGTCGTGATTCGCTGCTTCCGCTCTATGCTCAGCGACAAATACGAGCCGGAGATTTGGGGCTATCTGCTGTACCCCGGCGGCAGCTCCGCACCGCTGACCCATTGGGAAAGCCTCATCGGCAGAGCACGCACCGCGGATATCGTGGTCAGCTCCCCCGATGTTTCCCGCATCCATGCGGTTTTGATGCGCAACGACAAGGGCATCTGGAAGGTGTTTGACATTGCCTCGAAAAAGGGCGTATTCGTCAACCGTGAGCGCGTCACCATTTTGGGCACGCAGGTGCGCCACGGTGACCGCATTCAAATCGGCAGCACCAAGCTCACCTTTGTGGAAGCCAACGAAAGCGACCTGCAGTATATTGATGAGCGCCGCACCTCTGCAGGCACCGCCATCTCCCCTGTGGGCACTCTTCTGCTGCTGAGCCTGTTTCAGGCATTTCTGATGCTGCAATACAGCTACACCGCCCCCGATGAATATGTTGTTCTGACGGTACTGACCTTCTTTGCGGTGATGATGCTGCAGTGGCTTTGCTATTTGTTCATGCGCACCATGGGACGCAGAGGCTTTGAGGTAGAGACTCTGGCCTTTTTCCTGAGCACCCTCGGCTTCTCCATCGTCGCCACCTCCGCTCCCGCGGATTTGGATAAGACCCTCATCCTGCTGATCGCAGGTGTGATTTTGTACTATGTCATGGGCTGGTGGCTCCGTGACCTGCGCCGCGTGAAGCTCATGCGCTGGCCCGCAACCTTAGCCGCTCTGGGACTTCTGGTGGTCAATCTATTGATCGCCGACCCCACCTACGGTGCCAAAAACTGGATCGAGATCGGCGGTATTACCGTACAGCCCTCGGAATTTGTGAAGGTGCTGTACATCTATGCGGGGGCCGCTTCGCTGGAACGCCTGTTCACCAAGCGGAACCTGATTTTGTTCATCGGCTTCTCCGCTGCCTGCGTGATGGCACTGGCACTGATGGGTGACTACGGTGCGGCCGTGATTTTCTTCGTGACCTTTTTGGTCATCTCCTTTATGCGCTCGGGCTCTCTGGCAACGGTATTTCTTGCCATCGGCGGTGCGGGCATGGCGGGATTTTTGGTATTTACCATCAAACCCTATATTGCCCAGCGTTTTGCCACATGGGGCAATGTCTGGGCCGATCCCTTCGGCGCAGGCTATCAGCAGACCCGCACCCTGTCCGCTGCCGCTTCGGGCGGTTTATTCGGTCACGGTGCAGGCAACGGCTGGCTGGAAAGCATCGTTTTCTCCAACACCGACATGGTCTTTGGCATCGTCTGCGAGGAATTGGGGCTGATCGTGGCCCTGCTTGCGGTGCTGTCCATCATCGGTCTGGCATTCTTCGCCGTGCGCTCTGCAGCCCACGGACGTTCCACCTATTACGTCATTGCGGCCTGCTCCGCCTCCGCACTGATGATTATTCAAATGAGCCTTAATGTATTCGGCTCTCTGGACATTCTGCCCTTTACAGGGGTCACTTTCCCCTTTATTTCCAAGGGTGGCACCAGTCTCATTGCCTGTTGGATGATGCTGTCCTTCGTTAAGGCAGCGGATACCCGCAAGGACGCAAGCTTTGTGGTCAAGCGTGCCAAGGTGAAAGCAGATAAGAAGAATTGGGGTGACATGATATGAAAAAAGTACAAAACCGTGCAGCCTCTGTCATGCTCATCGCCATTGCGTGCATCATGGGTCTGTTTGTGTACATAGGCCGCTATATCACCGACGGCAGTGATTGGGTCAGCTTCACCTCGGGGCTGGGTCTGTACGCCGAAAGTACAGGGGGCGGTAAGGTCTATGACCGCAACGCCGTGCTGCTGGCAGACGCGGAAGGCCGTGAGTACAGCGAGGATTACACCACCAGACTTGCCAACTATCATCTGCTGGGTGACTATGAGGGCAGAACAGGCTCAGGTGTACTCACCAATCTGGCAGACGACCTATTGGGCTTTGACCTGATCAATGGCAGCTACCAGCTGTCCACGCCCATTTTGCAGCTGACTGTGGATTCGGAGCTGAACAAAGCCGCCTACGCCGCACTGGCAGGCCGCGCGGGCTCTGTGCAGATCGTCAACTACAAAACGGGAGAAGTGCTGTGTCATGTGTCCTCCCCTGTCATCGACCCCGCCAACCCGGGCAGCATTCCCGACGGTGCTTACATCAACCGTGCCATTGCCGCAACCTTCACGCCCGGTTCCGTATACAAGATCATCACCATGATCGCCGCACTGAATGAAGTGGACGACATCTATACCCGCCGCTTTGTCTGCACAGGCTCCGTAAACATTCAGGGCATCCCCGTCAACTGCACGGGCACCCACGGCACACAGGACATCAAAAACGCCTTTGCGAATTCCTGCAACTGTGCCTTCGCGGAAATCGCACAGCTGGTGGGCTCCGAGAACATGGCCAAGTATTCCAAAAAGTTAGGCCTCACCGAATCCCACAGTCTCAGCGGCATTCCTACCTGGGCAGGCAATTACGACACCTTCCCCGACGGCAGTGTGGAGCTGTCATGGTCCGCCATCGGACAGGCAACCAACCTCACCTGTCCCTACAGTATGCTCCGTGTGGTTTCCGCCATTGCAAACGAGGGCACCCTGTGTGAGCCTACTCTGATCCCTTACGACAAAAAGCCCAAAACCACAAATCTCATTGACCAAAGCATTGCTCAAGAAATGAAGCTGTTCATGCAGTACAACGTAGAGCAAACTTATGGCAAGGGCACCTTCCCCGGCTTGAACATCGGTGCGAAAACAGGCACCGCAGAGGTGGGCGACGGCACAGACCACGCTTGGTTCGTAGGCTTCCTGAATGACGAAGCACACCCCTATGCCTTTGTGGTACAGGTGGAAAAGGGCGGCGGCGGTGTGTCTGTTGCGGGCTCCATCGCAAACAAGGTACTGCAGACTGCGGTCACAAGATAAAGAGAAATGAGTGAACATTTATGATCGATATTTCTGTACAGGGACTGGTCAAGTCCTTTGAACAGGACAAAAACATACTGGACGGTCTGAGTTTTGAGATCAACAACGGGGAGCGTGTGGGGATCTTGGGCCGCAACGGCTGCGGCAAAACCACCCTGTTCCGTATTCTGACGGGTGAGCTGCACCCCGATGAGGGCAGTGTGAGCATTTTCCGCGGAAAGCGTCTGGGCCTCATCTCCCAGATCCCCGTATATCCCCCCGACTGGACCACGGAGGACGTACTGCGGGATGCCCACAAGCGGCTGTATGCCATGCAGGATCGTATGAACGAACTGGCGGAGATGATGGCATACGACGACTCTCCCCAGGTACTGGCAGAGTACGACCGTCTGTCCGCAGACTTCCAGAGACTGGGGGGCTATGACATGGACCGTGAGATCAACCGTGTTGCCAACGGTCTGGAGATCCCCATGTCCATGCGAATGCAGCTGTTCGACAGTCTCAGCGGCGGCGAAAAGACCCGCGTGAACCTTGCTCGTCTGATTTTGGAGGATACCGATATTCTGCTGCTGGACGAACCCACCAACCATCTGGATCTGAACGCAACGGAATGGCTGGAGGATTACCTGCTGAAATTCCACGGCACCGTACTGGCCATCTCCCATGACCGTTACTTCTTGGATCGTGTTACTCAGCGCTCCATTGAGATTCTGGACGGCAAGGCAGAGTTCTACAACGGCAACTACAGCTTCTATGTGGTGGAACGTCAGCGCCGCTTTGATGAGCAGCTGAAGAAATACGAAAAGGATCAGGCGAAAATCGAGCAGCTGACCCGTGCCGCTGCGCAAATGCACCTGTGGGCATTCATGGGCAACGACAAGCTCCACAAGCGTGCCTTCTCCATGGAAAAGCGCATCGCCAAGTTGGAACAGACCGAACGTCCCACCACCCAGCGGAAAATGACCGCCAAGTTCAAGGAAATGGAATTTTCCGCCGACGAGGTCATGATCATTGACAATGTATCCAAGGGCTTCGGGGACCGTGTGCTGTTCAACAGCCTGGAGCTGGACATCCGTGCGGGAGAGCGCATCGGTCTCATCGGTGACAACGGCACAGGCAAATCCACCTTCCTGAAGCTGCTGATGGGTGAAGAATCCCCCGACACGGGCTTCATTAAGAAGGGGCCCGCAGTCCGTATGGCATATCTGCCCCAGATCGTCACCTTCCCCGTCCTTGACCGCAGCGCATACGACACCATGCTGTACGAAACCAAGTGCTCTCCTCAGGAAGCCCGTGACCGTCTGGCAGCCTTCGGCTTCCCCGGGGAGGATGCCTTCAAGCCCGTAGGCACTCTGTCCGGCGGTGAGCGCAGCCGATTGAAGCTGTGTATGCTTATGGGTGAGCAGATCAATCTGCTGGTATTGGACGAACCCACCAACCATCTGGACATTGCCAGCCGAGAATGGATCGAAGACGCTCTCATGGACTACGGTGAAGCGTTGCTGTTCGTATCCCATGACCGTTACTTCATCGAAAAGTTCGCCACCCGTATTTGGGAACTGGAAGACGGTAAAATCACCGACTATCGAGGCAGCTTCCGTGAGTACCGTGAATACAAGGCGCGACAGGCTCAGTTTGCCCAAATCGCCAAGCAAAAAGCTCCCGAACCCGTAAAGGCCCCGAAAAAAGAAAAGCCCAAGCGTCCTCCCAACATTGACCGCCAAATCGCCAAGGTGGAAAAGGAGATCGAGAAGTTGGAGACCAAGCTGACTGAACTGGACGAGCTGGCAGCCGCCAACGGCAGTGATTACCAGAAGCTTATGGAAATTGAAACGGAAAAGGAAAAGCTGAACCTGCAATTGGAAGAACAATTCGAAAAATGGGAAGAGCTCTCCTCCCTGCTGTAATACGCAAAAATCCGAAGACCGTATTTGGTCTTCGGATTTTTTATTTCAATGCATAATACTTTGCAAAATGCTTCTCGTAAAATGCTTCAAAATCGGTCAGAGCCAGCTGCGTCTCGGGTTCGCAGTCGGGTTCATAATACCCCAGAAACAGCAGGGTGTGATTTGCATCATTGTATGCGAACATATTGAACATCTCGGGAAAATCACAGAAAATCTCCCATTCCCCTGTTTCGGTTTCCTTAGTTTGCCATAAGTGTTCAATAAACTGATAATCCCCCACTTGATACCGATGCTCATCGGTGTCGGCAAACTGCTGAAAACAATATTCCTTTGCCGCTTCGTATTCCTCGGGAGTATACTCCAGCACACTGAATGCTACCGCATAAGAATCTTCCAGAACGCCGTTGTAATAATATTCATAATCACCCGATTAATATTGGAAACGACTCAAAAAATCTTCGCTTGGATATAGCCGCTGACAAAGCCCAAGCGTAGAATCCGCAGGGTGATAATTTTCAATTCCGGATATTTGTGATTTAAAAACAGGCAGCGTTCCCATCATTAGAAATGCACCCATTAAAATGGCAATTGCAATCAACCATTTCTTCAATCGTTTCATACGGATTTCTCCCTCCCGATTTTGTATTGATAACAGTATATCACCGCCCCCCCTAAAGTGTTGAACATTTTGTGAATAAGAAAAAGCAGACGAACGCCAAATTCGGAATTCATCTGCTTTGTTATACTTAAAATCTCAAGCTGCTGCGCGGACCATCCTCACGAAGCTGGTCAATGAGATAAGGCAGTGCCTTTTCAAAATTCACACCGTACCATGCGGCATTTTCGTCCATGGCAGTCTGTCGGATGCACTCATATGTAAAGTTGGCAGAGATCCGCAGCGCCTCGTCAAGGCTGCGTCCGTTCATCAGTGCCCCCACCACAGAGCTGGAGAAAATGTCCCCCGTGCCGTGGAACTGGCCCTTAAAATGGGGATGGAAATAATGATAGGTCTTCCCCGTAGCGGTATCCATACCGACGACCCCCGTCTTGCCGGGCTCCAAGGTAACTCCTGTAATGACGATGGTCTTGGCACCCAAATCCGTCAGCCGATCCATGAGCTTGCGCACATAGCGCTCGTCGTAGGTCTCACGGTAAGGCATCCCAGTCATAAAGCAGGCCTCGGTGATATTGGGGTCAATGATGTCCGCCTTTCTGCACAGGGCAGTCATTGCCTTGGCAAAGTCCATATCAAAGCCTGTGTACAGCTTCCCCTGGTCTGCCATAGCGGGGTCAACAAATATAAAGTTATCGGGTGTTTTGAAAGCATCAAAGAAATCGGAGACCACTTGGATCTGACGCTGAGAGCCCAGATACCCCGTATAAATGGCATCAAAGGTAATGCCCTGACTTTTCAGATGACGGGAAATGGGTGCAATGCGGTCGGTCAAGTCCGTGAACTCGAAATCGGGAAACACAGAGTGCGTAGACAGCAAAGCAGTGGGGATCACCGCAGTCTCCACCCCCATGGCGGAGATCACAGGCAGTGCCACAGTCAAAGCACATTTCCCAACACAGGATACATCCTGCAAAGTGACAATACGTTTCATACATTCCTCCCGAAAGAAGATATGACATTATATCACAGTATGGGGAATTTTGAAACCCATTAAATTTCATGTGCGCCGTAACCGCCGCATAGGATATACCAAAAACGAACGGAGGCAATCCTATGAACCAATTCAAAATCGCTATACAGCGTAAGAAATCTCTTCTGTCCACACTCAGCTTTCTGGCAGCCATCTTCCTGATGTTCTATGTGACCAACAGTCCCCGCATCGTAGGAGCTTCCGCAACACAGCGGGTGCTGCCCATTTACAGCGTGGAGCGGGACAATAAAGCCATCGCCCTGTCCTTCGATGCCGCATGGGGCAACGAGGACACACAGCAGCTCATTGATATCCTCAATTCTTATAATGTGAAAGCCACCTTCTTCCTTGTGGGCGACTGGGTAGACCGCTATCCCGAATCCGTCAAGCAGCTCCACGACGCGGGCATGGAGATCGGCAACCACTCCGACGACCACGCCCACTTTACCAAGCTCACATCTGAGGGCATCGTCGGCAACGTGACTGCCTGCAACGAGAAGATCAAGGCCATCACGGGAATCGCCCCAACCCTGTTCCGCTGCCCCTACGGTGAATACGACGACCATGTGGTATCCGCCATCAACAATATGGGAATGCAGGTCATCCAGTGGGATGTGGACAGTCTGGACTGGAAGGAGCTGTCCGCCGAGGAGATCTATGACCGTGTCACAAGCAAGGCCGCTCCCGGGAGCATCTGTCTGTTCCACAACGCCGCACTGCATACCCCCGAGGCTCTGCCCTCCATCATCGAATACCTGCTTAGCGAGGGATATTCCATCGTCCCCGTTTCTCAGCTCATCTATAACGAAAACTACACCATCGACCACACAGGCCGCCAGCGACAAAGCTGATATATCGGTTGTGCAACGTGTTAATTATTTAACTGTCGTTTTTGTAAAATAACCATTGCAACCATAACTGTTTTCCATTATAATGAAACCAACGCAAGTGCAACACATTTCATAAATTCAAACATTCAGGAGGGTGCCTGTATGGAAAACATGTTCTGGATTGGTTTTATCGGCGCAATCGTGGCTTTGGTCTTTGCCATGCTGCAGCGCAAAAAGGTTATGAGTTACTCCGAAGGCAGCGAACGTATGGTGGAAATCGCACAGTCCATCCGTGAAGGTGCCAATGCTTACCTGAAGCGTCAGTACAAAACCGTGGCTGTGGTGTTCGTGATCGTACTGGTCATTATGTGCATTCTGGCCGCCGTGGGGCTGCTGACCAGTTGGCTGATTCCCGTGGCCTTCCTCATCGGCGGTATCTGCTCCGCCACCGCAGGCTTTGTGGGCATGAAGATCGCCACAAGCGCAAACGCACGCACCGCCCAGGCCGCACACGAGGGTCTGAACAAGGGCTTGCAGGTTGCCTTCTCCTCCGGCTCCGTTATGGGCTTCACCGTTGTGGGTCTGGGTCTGCTGGAGGTCACCGCCTGGTTCCACGTTCTCAAGTATATCGCAGGCTATGATGCCCTGCTCATGGGCGAATGCATGGTCATGTTCGGTGTCGGTGCTTCCTTTATGGCACTGTTCGCCAGAGTGGGCGGCGGCAT
>JAFQDR010000144.1 GCA_017415945.1 Oscillospiraceae bacterium | reverse complement strand
GAAGCAGCGGAATGAGTGCTCTCCGCTCACACTTGAGCGGAAAGCGATATGGAGCTTGCTTCGACGCCATGCCGGCGCGAAAAATAGATTTGACTTTGTTTCGTCCTTATGGACGAAATTCTGCGAAGCATTTTTTGACAGACTCGAATATCCCCGATGCATCACATCGGGGATATTTTTATTTACAAATCATTCACATACCAGCTTCTCTTTGTGATATAATTAACGTAACAAATATAGTGAAGGAGAGAGGGATCTATATGTCGGAATTCATTTATCAGCCTTATATCAAATACAAAAAAGTCGGTTTTCTGCTTTTGATCATGGGTATTTTCACCTGTGCCCTGCTGTTCACCATCACCGTTCTTGAGCCGTTTCGGTCGCAGCTGATTCCGCAAGCCCTTCCTTACATTCGGTTGTTCACCGTATTTAACTTGGTGGTCACTCTTTTCGCGTGCATATTTTTCGTGAACAAATCCAAAGAAGCCCTCACCTTTACCCGCCACGGAGTCACCTACTCCAAGGCAAAGGGAACTGTATGGGAAAAGGACTGGCGTGAATTGCGCTGGGCATACCGTCGGAACCACCCCGAGGGCCCCGAATTTCTGGTGCTCTCTCCCACCCCGCTCACCGATGACGAACTCGAAGGGCTGATCGTCATTGCCGCCGCAAAGGGCAAGCTCATTTATAAGGATAAGGTTATATGCAGAGCAGACGAGGAAACCTATGCAGACATCCGCAGAATCATGGATGCCATCATGCTAACAATCTCATAAGATAAAAACCGACCTAAAATCAGGTCGGTTTTGTTATATCCGCTTCACATTTTATTCAACGATTTTCTTTCCGAGATGCATCTCTCTGCGCCATTGGGGCGCGGGGCCGTCATCCGCCCAGTATTCATCCAGCACGGCGATTTTGTCCTCCCGCAGGGTGAAAAAGGATGTCACATGAAAGGACATACTGCGATCCTTGGGATACACATGGGTCACGGTCACCACACCATTAGGTATAGGGCACACCCGCTCCACTTCTCCATCCCAGTCACCGGGATACTCGCAGTTGGCGCGGATGTATTCCGCCGCGGAAAACCGCTCATTGGTGCAGTGCCAGTTCACCACAGCATCGTCGGTGAAGTATGCCGCCATGTCCTCAGCCCGCTGCTCCAACACCGCCCGCTGAAAGGCATAAACATCCATCACAGCACTTCCTCCGCAAAGCTCTTGGCATCTACGGCAAAATCCACATTCAGCAGCTCCGCAGCAGTAGCGGCGATGCAGTGGAAGCCCTGTCGGGTACCCAGATCCGCAGGCTTTACGGACTTACCCATCACCAGCAGAGGCACATACTCTCTGGTGTGGTCGGTGGTAGCCAAATAGCCGGGGTCACAGCCGTGGTCGGCAGTAATCATCACAATATCATCCTCACCCAGCTTGTCCATAAACTTGGGCAGCCATGCATCAAACTCGCTGAGAGCCTTGGCATAGCCGTCAATGTCACGGCGGTGACCGAAGACCATGTCAAAGTCCACCAGATTTACAAAGCACAGACCGTGGAAGTCCTTGCCTGCATAGTCCATAGCGTGCTCCATGCCGTTGGCGTTGGAGGTATTGTACACGTGCTCGGTAGTACCGCGGCCCGCGAAAATATCATAGATTTTGCCCACACCGATGGAGTCCATCCCCTGTGCCTTCACCGCATCCAACAGAGTCTCCTTGGGAGGCTCCAGAGAATAGTCATGGCGGTTGGAGGTGCGCTTGTATGCCCCGCTCTCCCCAACAAAGGGACGGGCGATGACACGGCCCACACCGTGCTTGCCCTTCAGCAGATCACGGGCAATGTGGCAGTATTCATACAACTGCTCAATGGGTACAACCTCCTCATGGGCGGCGATCTGGAACACGGAGTCGGCGGAGGTATATACGATCAAATCCCCCGTTTTCACATGCTCATCACCGAACAGCTGAATGACCTCCGTGCCGGAATAGGGCTTGTTTGCCAGCACCCCACGGCCCGTTGCGGCCTTGAAGGGTTCCAGCACTTCATCGGGGAAGCCTTCGGGATAGGTGGGCAGAGGATTGGGAGATACGATGCCCGCAATTTCCCAATGACCGATGGTAGTGTCCTTGCCCATGGAAACCTCCGCTAATTTACCGTAAGCCCCCTTGGGCGCATCCACGGCACCGAGAAATTCCAAGCCGTCAATGTTCCCCAAGCCATAGGACAGCAGATTGGGAATATGCAGATGCTCCGACCGGGCGCAGGAACGCAGGGTATTCACCCCCGCATCCCCAAAGTCGGGAGAGTCGGGCATTGCCCCCGCTCCGCAGGAGTCCAGTACAAATAAGAAAATACGCTTCATGGAACGACCTCCATTCATAATACTTGTTATGGTACTATTATACCTTGTTTCGGGAATTTCCACAAGTATGGTGTTCCAACAACCCCACCGAACCGTAGGGCGGGGGGGGG
>JAFQDR010000143.1 GCA_017415945.1 Oscillospiraceae bacterium | reverse complement strand
TGTCATGCAATACAGCAGCGGATGGATCGTCCGCTTACCATTGATGCCGCACCGGTCCAGTGTCATGAGCGCCGGCAGGTATCGGTCCAGATTGCGAGGCATGATGCATCCGGTGATTTCATACATGATATGCGCCAGACTGTACCGTCTTCTGTCTTCATCTTCCCGCGCGTTGTGTTCGTCATACTGGAATCTATACCAGTTTTCCGACTCCGGCACCTTCACACACTTGGGGAACTGGACTTCCTTGGGACCCGGCACAATGCGGCCAGTCTCCATATCCCTGTGGTGCCAGATACCATCCGGATAATAGTGATGTTTGATTCGGGGCCAGGGCAGATCCGATCCGGTATCCAGAAGATACAGAAACGCAAAGGACATTTCATACGGGTCTTATATTTCGAAGCCATCCCAGATTTCAATCAGCTCATCATCAAATCGGTCTGACAGACGATCCAAAGAATAAGCAATAAAATTCCCGACCTCACACCAGAAAGACGTCAGTCTGGAATACAGATCTTCTCTCCGGTCTGTGAGTCTGCTTTCTATGATTTCCATCTCGTGGGCTTCTATTAATAGCTTCATATATTCACTTTCAGGCATAACAGGAATCGTGACCGTTCCCTGCATGTCTGTAAATACGTGCCCCTGTTCCCATCTCTGCTTGGTGCCTTCTTTGATACGTTCGAGTTTCGTGTAAAGTTCATCGGCACGAGAGTCAAAACGGTCTGTATCCTTTGTCAGCTCATACTCTTCCTGAGCAAAGAGATTTCTGCTTCTGAAATAACGCTCCAGGAAGTCCCAGTACTTCTCTGTATAGGTATCTACGGCAGACTGGATCGACTTTTGCGGGATCAGGGAGAGGATTGCCTCAAACCGGTTTCTGGAAGGAACATCCTGGTGATGCTTATTCTCAACTGTATACCTGTCCATAAAGACTCTTTTGATCAGCGCCTCAGAATCTTTTTTGCCGGTGTTGATCCCTTCGCAGTCTGCATTTCTGTTCTGAAGCACACTCAACATAGACGCAAGCACCAGTATCCCCATCACGAACGAAAATGCAGAGCAGATCGATGCACTGATCGCGGAACTGGAACGGTATCGCCCTCAGAGAATCACTGTGTTCATTCCCCACAGCGAGGGCAGAGGACGACTGCTGAACACTGTTCGATTCTCCGCAGAAGATTACAGCAAATTGAGCGAGATCGTATGCAGCCATGTCAACTGGAATCGCTTCAAAGCCGAACGCGAATGGTTGCGGGATGGAATTCCAGCCGTATCAAAACAAGTGCTGACAGTGACTCTGACACCAGAAAACACAGACTTCTTCGAGGGACTTTCCTTTGAAGAAACCATTGCATTCTTGGAAAAGCTGGATGATGATTATTGTTCGGCAATGCCAGCAGTGGAGAAGCTGATCCAACACTACGGCGATCCAAATGGCATCCGTTACTACAACGCACGTGATCTGTATTTATGCTACCAGCATCAATACATAGCGGATCACAAATTAGATCAATATGATATAAACGATGAGCGGCAATGCTTCAGCCGCAGATTTTAAGTAAAATAAACCCGGAAGCCAAGTATTTTTTCGTTATCTCTATTTTCCTGCTTTGACGGGCAATCTGCGTACCTGCCATATTAGAATGCATATGTGACACTTACTCGCCACCGGTTCAGCCGGTGGTGTTGTACTAACCGAGAAAAGCCGTCTTTGTGCAAAGGGCGGCTTGGTGCGGTACGACTATGAAAACGATCCCTGGTATAATACGACCAGTCCGGTGCTGAAAGCCATTTCCAGCCACTTGAGAGAAAACTGCAAAAGAAACTGTACGTTGGCAGCACTCTGCACAAAGTAATGCTTAACTACAGACGAATAACAGTTTACTGAAAAAATACCGCAGCATCCATCGTAGGTGCTGCGGTTACATATTAGGTTACCGGCAGGAGCAAGCCCCCCGCCCTGCAACACATTCATCTAAGATTACGGAAGGAATCTCCGGAGCAGATCCCGTGTCTGTCCGGCAGACTCCTGCTCGCTGTGGGCTCGACCGCAGTAGGTGTTTCCAAGTTCTCCTTGCACTTATGGAGCAATTTGTGTATAATGGTGTTCGAAGAAGAAGAAAGGAGTCGCAAATATGGGAAAGAATCTGTTTCACAGCTGGGGTCCGTGGGAAAGCGATGGCAGACAATGCGTGAAGTTTCGGCGATGCACGAAGAAATGCCCAAAATGCTATGAAGAGATAGTAGAACACAATTTCGGAGAGTGGTCATATATTGATGCTGCAAGCTGCGCGCAGATCAGGAAGTGCGTACGCTGTGGACACGAAGAGACACGGCTGGCTCCTCATACATTTGGAGAATGGGCGTATGTACAGAGTGACTCCTGCAGACAATTCCGGTCATGCTCTCACTGTAAAACCACTGAATATCGTGATGCTGAACATCGCTTTGGTGACTGGCATTATCACACCAAAGGTTCCTGCGAGATGACGCGAATCTGTTCCCATTGCGGTGAGCAGGAGTTTCAGATTCGCCATACTCCCCAGAATACGGTTGGACTGGACTCTGCCTGTGAAATCGATACCAACTGTTCGGTATGCGGCGAGCGGATATCCAGCAAAATGAAGCATACGTGGTCTGAACAGATTCTGCCCTATAAAGAGTGTCTTGACAATGCCATTGCGTATCATCGTGAAAAAGAACAGCGTTTGACCGAATTGATCAGTGAGTATGAGGTAAATCCACTCTCTGCGCAGCTTCCAAGATTGAAGATCAGCAAGCTTCATTCTGAGATGTCGATCATCCGGTATCAGAATATTCGCATATCCGCGCGGGAGAACGAAATCGCTACCTGCTGTACCGTGTGTAGAGAGCCCAGGTATCTGGGTATTGCGGAGCGGCGAAGAAAACAATCCAGAGGGTTTCTTTCATACTGCAGTGCAAATAGCAATTATGCAGACAAGATCGATCAGGCATTGCGGGATTCCGGTAATCTGATCATGCGGGATATTCGGGATGTGGATGTTGGTACGAAAATCCATGCATTTATGGATCGGATTGAGTCGGTTGAATATGTCATTCTATTGATATCGGACAATTATCTGCGATCGAAGTACTGTATGTACGAGGCAACAAAAGCCATTTTGTCGCTCCTAAAAAATAATTGTAAGATCATCCCAATTGCTTTGGATATCGATCTGGGAAGCAAAGAAGTCTGTGATGAATATATTAGATATTGGAAGCAAATGAGTGAGGCTGCTTCCACCGATCCCCTGCTTGTAGCTGATGAAATGCTCTATAAGAACATTCTTGACTCTATCACAGAGTTTTTCAAGGTTATGACAGAGCGAAAATACTTATCCTCCACCCTTTCTGAACCGGATTCTGTATTGCTGTCGCGTATTGTGGCGGCTATTAATGAGAAACGGTGATCCCCTTTTTGCACGCAGAACCGAAAATGCAAATCAAATTTATGGTGTTAGAAAAAGATTCCGGATCAGACCGTTAAACTGCCATAGCAGTGCGGAGCACCCAATCGCTTCCTCTGGGGGTGGTACACCGCGCAGCGAATCCAAAGCCCACATGATTGGCTGTGGCAATCATCCCACTGTTAATTAGCTGTCACAGCAATCATCTCTTCCCAGCCGATTGCCGTGGCTGAAGAGAAATAGCGTTATATAATGACAAGCAGGCAAAACCAATTAAGAGGCATGGCAGTATAGATTTCTGCCATGCCTCTTATTCTAAACTGTATGCGGTTCTGTCCGTTTCGCCGTTCCTCTTCCCCCCCTTCGGGGGGGCACCTTCTCCCCGTGAGAAGGGTTTGGTACAAACCGAAATCTGTGCAATTCCACGTGGATGATGAAGCAGGTCCAAAATATTTCACTAACACCAATTCTTTTTCTGGAAAAAACTATTTTACAGTCGTGTCAAAATAATATTTCCCGGATGTAATGTTCCGAACCGTTTCATCAGGCAGGATGACCGTTGCCGTTGTATTGCACGGAATAGTGATTCTAAACCGGAAGCCTGATTCTGTCTTTTCCCAGCCGCTTTCTACTGCACCGTAGATGCAATTGTAGCTGGCTTTTGCGTGGGTAAAGCTGCCCCCGGGCTTGGGAGCGATCACAAAGTGATTTTCACTGTCAATATGAATACCGCACATGGTCTTGAACAGCCATTCACACACTGCACCCTTGGAATAGTGATTCAATGATGCGATACCACCCTGAGCCTGGGTTCCTTCCCAGGACTCCCAGATGGTGGTAGCACCGTTCCTGGGCATGAACAGCCAGCCAGGCATTTCCTCATTTTCCAGAAGACGATAGGCTGCATCCAGATCAAACTCCGCCAGTACATCCAGGATCAGCGGTGTGGACAGGAAGCCGGTACCCAAACGCCAACCATAGTTCTCCAACGCCTGAATCAGTCGTTTCCTGGCATAGTCGGTCTGCTTTTCATTCAGCAGGTCAAATGCCAGAGGGCGCACCAACCGTGCCTGCCGATCCGTATCCAGTGTGAAATCCACGGTTTCTGCCATAGCCTGATATGCTTTCTTACTCCCCTCACTATATTGGCGGAATAAAGCAGCATCCTCGACATGGTCCAGTTCTTCCGCAATTTCCGCCATGCAGCCAAGTACATAAGAAGTGTAGGCAGTAGACACCTCGGGATGGGGTGCCACCATGTCCTTCCAGTCGTTGGGGTACACATCTGCGGGCTCTGCCCATTCGCCGAAGGATTGACCCAGATTGACAGCATATTTCCTTACTTCGCCCTTGATCCCCAGGGGCTTCGCCATCAGACCCAGCTTGCCGCAGCGGTTCATCATAAAACACGCATACCGCTTCATTCGATCGTAGTAATCGACGAGGATCTGCTTATCTCCATACAGCTTCCAGAAGCGGTACGGGATCAAAATACCGGCATCCGACCAACCCACGCTGCCATTCATGGTCCACATGTAAAAGTCCACACCGCCATAAGGGGCGATCTGAGGCAGCCTGCCACTTTTCATCTGCCAGTCGTACACATCCCGCAGATACTTCTGAGAGAAGGTGGCATAATCAAACAGATAGTTGGCTGTTTCAAAGAAAATCTGGGCATCGCCTGTCCAACCGTGGCGTTCTCTAGTTGGACAGTCTGTGGGAATGTCCAGAGAATTGCTCTTAGTAGACCAAATGGTAGCACCCACAAGACGATTTAGAAGGTCGTTGGAGCTTTCAAAGTACCCTGTCTGTTCAATGTCAGAATAAACGGCGATGGCTGTTACATCCTCCGGCTTCAGTTCGATATCCGTATCCACTTCCGCATACTGGAAGCCAAACACCGCAAAGGTGGTTTTGTATTCATTCACGCCCTCTCTACAGGTATAAATGATCTGCTGCAGAGGGGTCACATGATCTTTCATGACGCACTGAATGTTCTTCTGTGTCAGATTGCCGTTCTCATCCAGCATCTCTCCAAAGCGGAAGATCAAGCGCTGATCCTTCTTTGCATGAATACAGAAAGCAACATACCCCGCGATATTCTGACCAAAGTTCAGCAGTGTCTTTCCATTGGGTGCTTTTGAAACCGTTGGAGTAAATTGCTCATGCTCCGTAACAAATACATTGTTGGAAGCGGCGGAAATGACATTATGGGAAGTCACTTTTGCTTTTCCGCTGTAACTGGGTTCCCGGTTGGCATTGACCACTTCGCCGTCCTTGTTGTCGGCAAAACGGATGGGACCGTCATTACTCCAGTCCCAGCTTTCATCGGAGATGACGTTATCTCTGACTCCATCTGTGTATGTGATCTCCAGCTGAGCAAGGAACTTTGTCTCTGTACCGTACTGGTTCCGGATACCCCATGCACCAATGCTGCCCCGGTACCAACCGTCTGCAAGCTGGACAGTCAGGACATGGTTGCCGGAGGTGAGCATTTGCGTCATATCATACGTCTGGTACTGCACCCGTTTGCGGTAGTCCGTATGTCCGGGAGCAAGGCAGAAATATCCGATCTTCTTCCCATCCATTCTCGCTTCATACAGACCGCAGGCAGTAATATACAAGCGAGCCGATTTCACCTCTTTGGCAACAGTAATGCCCTTGCGGAAGCAGTCTGCCGGATATCGTTCTTTTCTTTTTGCCTTATAGTCTCCGCTGATCCACTTTGCCATCCAATCAGAGGCTTCCAGCAGACCCATTTCAAAATAGCTATGGCTGATCTGACCACCTTCGCCGTTTTCATCCCAAAGCTTTACCGACCAGTTGACGTGCATCCGACTTTTCAACGGTCTCCCCCCGTAAGGAATGTGTGTCATAGACGAGGACTCGACCTTACCGCTGTTCCAAACCGTTTCGCCATTCACCTTTGCGATGATCTGATAGGCAGTCTGCTTACTGCCGCCCTCACAGCTCCAGCTAAAGCGGGGGTGGACAATATCGATACCGATTGGGTGGTGTAAATATTCTGTTTTTAGGTTCACAGCGTTCATTTACTTCACGTATAATAAAAACCATCTCGAAAGGGGTGGTTTTTATCATTTCTCCTCTCTTCAAAAGATTGTATCGCAGGAGTAGCTACCTGCGTTATAATCAGTACAAGCACTGTGGATTTGTATCTATTTCATTACAGCTTGA
>JAFQDR010000142.1 GCA_017415945.1 Oscillospiraceae bacterium | reverse complement strand
TCGGTGACGGCCCTCTGATCGCAGGTGCCAAGCTGCACCATATGCCCATGCGTCCCGAGAAAAACTTCATCATTGACCTGCAGGAGATTCCTACCGAGGTTGCCAAGCAGGCAAAGCTTATGATAGTTTCTTATCCCAACAACCCCACCACCGTACTGGCTCCCGACAGCTTCTACCGCGACCTGATCGCTTTTGCAAAGAAGTATGATATCATCGTTCTTCACGATAATGCATACAGCGATCTGGTTTATGACGGCCGTGAATGCGGCAGCTTCCTGCGTTTTGAAGGTGCAAAGGATGTTGGTGTGGAATTTAACTCCCGGTCCAAGACCTATGGCATGGCAGGTGCTCGTATCGGCTTCTGTGTCGGTAATCCCGATGTTGTAAAGGCTGTTAAGACACTCAAGTCCAATATGGACTACGGTATGTTCATTCCCGTGCAGAAGGCAGCGATCGCCGCCATCACCGGTGACCAGAGCTGTGTTCCCGAAACCAGAGCTGTATACTGCCGCTGCCGTGACTTGCTGTGTGACGGCATGACAGAAATCGGCTGGAAGATCGACCGCTGCAGCTCCACCATGTTTGTATGGCCCAAGATCCCTGCAAAGTACACCAGCAGCATGGATTTTGCTATGGAACTGATTGAAAAGACCGGTGTCATTGTAACTCCCGGCAGCGCGTTTGGTCCTTTGGGTGAAGGCCATGTGCGTATGGCTTTGGTTCGCTCCGAAGAAGAAGTTCGTGCGGCAATCAAGGCAATCAAGGAAAGCGGAATGCTGGACTAACAGATAAGTATATGACCATGGGACAAGCTCCCATGGTCTTTTTGTTAAATAATGGAAAGATAAAATACGCAATACTGAACATACTATGGGTGAAAACCAAATCGGAGGCGTATTATGAAAAAGTATGTATCGGTATTCTTTTCTCTTGTACTTCTGCTGTCTGTTATGACAGGGTGTGGTCGTTCTTCTGAAAATGACGTAAGACCGGACGATAACGATATGAACAGACCCGGTGTAAACGACAGTGTGGTAGATGGAAACAACGGCATGGTGGACGAATCCGGAATTGCCGATCCTTCAGCGACCAATCATCCTGTGACCGATGAAATCGAAAACGGTGTGGAGAATGCGGGAGATGCTGTGCAGCGTGGGATGGATCGCATGGGGAATGCGGTGAAGGATGCCACTGACGGTATGACAAGAAAATGATTCAATGAAAAAGCCGACTTTGCTCGGCTTTTTTGATTTAACGACTTAAAGAATATTTTGACAAGCATGCAATTTCGTAGTATATTGAATAAAATCAATATGAGTATGGAGTGATTTGTTATGCGCATTACCGATATCATCGGTGTTGATCGTCCGTGTCTTTCCTTCGAGGTTTCTCCTCCGTCCACACAGAATCGATATGACGCGATCAGGGAGATTACGGAAGAAGTTGCGGCATTAAAGCCCGATTTTATGAGCGTTACATACGGTGCAGGCGGCGGTACCAATGACTTTACCGTTCCCATTGCGGCAAATCTTCAGGATCATTGGAATATTCCCACGATAGCACACATGACCTGTGTCAGCTCTACCAAGGAGCGTGTGCGCAGTCAGCTGGATGCAATGAGAAATGCGGGAATCAACAATGTGTTGGCTATGCGAGGGGATATTCCCAGGCTGGCTCCCCCCAGAGAGCAATGGGCATATCATTACGGCTGTGAGCTGGTTTCCGAAATAAAAGAATACGGAGGCTTCTGCATTGGCGGTGCCTGTTACCCCGAAACGCATCCCGAGTCTGCCACGCAAAAGGATGATATTTATCATCTGAAGCTGAAGGTGGATGCAGGATGTGAATTTCTGACTACACAGATGTTCTTTGACAACAACGTATTTTATAATTTCCTTTACAAAATCAGAGAAGCGGGGATCACTGTTCCTGTAATTCCGGGAATTATGCCTGTTACCAACGGGAAGCAAATCAAGAAGGTTGCGGAGCTTTCCGGGGCAGCACTGCCACAGCGATTCAAATACATCGTAGATAAGTTCGGAAATACTCCTTCCGCTATGCGTCAGGCAGGAATCATTTATGCTTGTGAGCAGATGATCGACTTGTATGCAAATGGCATCCCTGCGATCCATGTGTATTCCATGAACAAGCCCGATGTAGCGGCTCAAATCCACGCCAATCTTTCGGAGATCATCAAGTGAGCGTTGTAATCAAGCAATTTACAGCAATTCCCCAAGCGTTGCCTGCGAAAGAAGTCGCACGATATATGGGAGTGCGGGGAGATAATCTTGACTGCGAGATTTCTTCTCGTATCGAACAGCTATGGCCGCGCTTTCGAAAAGAAATTAGCTGCAGGGCGTGTTGGCTGGAGGTTCCTGTATTTATATCGGAAAACATAATAGATATGGGAATTGTTACGGTAAAAAGTGATGCGCTTGCGATCAATTTGAAAAACTGCGATAAAGCGATTCTTTTTGCTGCAACCATCGGCAGCGGTGCAGATCGACTTTGCAGAGCGGCGTCAGTCAATACACCGTCCAATGCACTGATTTATGATGCTATGGGAAGTACTGCCATTGAGTGGTTTTGCGATACTCTGTGTGAAAGCTTGTCTCATGAATTCCCGGCGTATACACAGCGGCCCCGTTTCAGTCCGGGATATGGTGATTTGTCTCTTGCCTTGCAGGAAGATCTGCTGCGTGTGTTGGATGCCCGTCGAATAATTGGATTGACTCTCTCGGACAGTTTACTGATGATTCCGCAAAAATCCGTGACAGCCATTGTTGGACTGAAAAAATCAAATGGATAAGGAAGTAGAATTATGAACTTGCTTGAATGCGTAAAAAGCGGTTTGTTTTATATGGATGGCGGCACAGGTTCATACCTGCAGGCAAAAGGACTGAAGCCGGGTGAGCTGCCTGAGCTGTGGAATCTCTCTCATCCCGAAGTAATTACTGAGCTGGGCCGTTCGTACTATGAGGCAGGAAGCCATATGATCTGCACCAATACTTTTGGGGTAAATCGACTGAAATATTCCGGTGAAAATGGGAAGCCGACTGTTTATGAAGTTGTAAAGGCTGCCTATGAATGTGCGGATAAAGCCCGAAAAACCGCTTTGACAGGACAAGATAATCGATTCATTGCCCTCGACGTTGGCCCTCTTGGAAAAATGCTGGAGCCTCTGGGGGATTTGCCTTTTGAAGAAGCGGTTGACATTTTCTCGGAAACCATTCGCGCAGGTGTAGCGGTCGGCGTTGACTGCATCGTGATTGAAACCATGAACGATGCGTACGAAACAAAAGCAGCCGTGCTGGCTGCAAAGGAGTGCTGCACTCTTCCGATTTTTGTCACAAATGTATATGATGAATCGGGAAAACTGATGACAGGGGCGACTCCCGAGGTAATGGCCGCATTGCTGGAAGGGCTTCGGGTGGATGCCATTGGGGCCAATTGCTCTCTCGGCCCTAAGCAGATGCTGGAGATATTGCCCCGTCTTGCGGCAGCTACAAATCTCCCCATTATTATGAAGCCCAATGCAGGGATGCCCCGCAGTGAAAACGGAACGACGGTCTATGATGTGAATGCGGATGAATTTGCCGAAATTATGGGCACAATGGTATCAAAGGGCGCTTGTATTCTGGGCGGCTGCTGTGGAACGACCCCAAGCTACATCAAAGCAATGACCGAGAATACAAAGGGACTGTCGCCTGCGACCCGTAAGGTGCATGACCATACTGTAATCACATCCTATGCGCAAGCGGTACGTTTCGGAGAAGCTCCGATTTTGATTGGGGAGCGCATCAATCCTACCGGGAAAAAACGATTTCAGCAGGCTCTGCGGGAGCATGACATTGGCTATGTTTTAAGCGAAGCCCTGCAGCAGGAAGAATGTGGGGTGCACGCATTGGATGTCAATGTTGGGCTTCCCGAAATCGATGAAGCGGAGATGCTGACTGCGTGTGTGAAGGAAATCCAATCGGTTACCGTACTGCCTTTGCAAGTCGATACAGCAGATCCGTACGCAATGGAATGTGCTCTGCGTATCTATAATGGCAAGGCGCTGCTCAACTCTGTCAGCGGAAAGCGGGAGAGTATGGACGCGGTTTTTCCCCTTGCTGCTAAATATGGCGGGGTAATCGTGTGCCTGACCTTGGATGAAAACGGTATTCCCGATACTTCGGAAGGCAGATTTGAAATAGCCGCTCGGATTGCAAAGGAAGCGGAAGGGTATGGAATTTCTGTTCGGGATTTGCTGTTTGACCCATTGGCTTTGACCATTTCTTCCGATATCAATGCTGCGAATGTTACACTTGAAACGATTCGCCTTATCAAAGAAAGACTCGGAGGGAAATGCTCTCTGGGGATTTCCAATGTATCCTTTGGACTGCCGAACAGAGATTTTATTACCGCAGCATTTTTCCTGATGGCCTTGGAAAAGGGGCTTGATGCGGCAATTATGAATCCATTTTCTCAAGAGATGCAAAAGGCTTATCATAGCTATATGGCATTAACGGGGAGAGATCCCGATTGCGGTGCCTATATCGACTTTGCATCGGAAATCAAAGGTGCTGCTTCTGCAAGTGTAAGCGCTGATTGTGATTTGGAAAATGCTGTGATCAAGGGCTTGCGGCAAGAGGCAGCTGATCTGGCAGCGGAAGCATTGCGAGACACCGAGCCTATGGTTGTGATCAATGAACGGATCATACCCGCTTTGGACAAGGTCGGAAAAGCATTTGAGAAAAAAACACTGTACCTGCCTCAGCTTTTGATGAGTGCAGAAGCAGCCAAAGCGGCATTTGAACAGGTGAAAAAAGCCATCCCCGAGTCCGAGAAAAAAGGCCCTTCTCTGATTCTGGCCACGGTCAAGGGGGATATTCACGATATCGGAAAGAATATTGTAAAAGTGCTCTTGGAAAATTACGGCTTTACGGTAATAGACCTTGGGAAAGACGTCCCTGCGGAAAAAATCGTCACTGTTGCGGTAGAGAAGGACATACATCTTGTTTGCTTGTCCGCTCTGATGACCACCACGGTTCCGTCTATGGAAGAGACCATTCGACTGCTGCGTGTAATGAAACCCGAATGCAGAGTCGTTGTGGGCGGTGCCGTACTGACCCAAGAGTATGCAGATATGATCGATGCGGATTACTATGCGGGAAACGCAATGGAAACCGTTCGATATGCAGAAGCTATCTTGCTATAAGAAAAAAATCCTTGGACTTGCATCCAAGGATTTTTTATGTTCCCGTAAAGCTTTTACAAACGTGCTTCACACAGCAGGCCTCACATTTTGGTGCTCTTGCATCACAGACTGCACGACCGTGATACACGATACGATGACAAAAATCGGCAGAGCGTTCGGGAGGAAGGATCTTGCGAAGCTCTGCTTCGATTTTGGGAGGATCCTTCAGATTGTCAACCAAGCCCATACGATTGCTGAGGCGGATCATATGCGTGTCCACAACGACGCTGCCGGGCTTTTTGTAGAGATCACCCAATATGAGGTTAGCGGTTTTACGGCCCACCCCGGGCAATGCGATCAGTTCCTCCATGGTATCGGGAACTTTTCCGTTGTGCTCTTGAAGCAGCGCCTGTGCGCATAAAATGATATCTCTTGCCTTCGCACGGAAAAAACCACAGGAATGAACAAAGGATTCCATTTCACTCTGCTCCGCTGCTGCATAATCTTCCAGAGTGGGGTATCTGGCGAACAGTGCGGGAGTGATTTGATTGACACGTTCGTCTGTGCACTGCGCAGCTAAGCGAACTGCGAATAAAAGCTCATAGTCGGTTGTGAAATCCAGAGTACAGTCAGCATCGGGGTATTCCCGCTCCAGACAATCAACGATTTCCAATACTTGTTCGGGTGTACGCAACTTCATCGCCTCCTAAAAAATCCTATCATAAAGAAAACAGATTTTCAATACACGAATTGTTCATGAATAATTTACTGTATATATTCATCATTTATCTTGTATTATTCGTCGGAAATTGCTATAATTATGAGACCATGTATAGAATGGAAATATTTGAAACGGGGTAAGGATGATGAGTATTCTAAATCAAATCAATTCCCCGGATGATTTGAAGAACGTACCTGCCGGACAGCTTCCTGCATTATGTGAGGAGATCCGAGCATTTCTTATTGATAATGTTTCAAAAACAGGGGGGCATCTTGCCTCCAACTTGGGTGCGGTTGAGCTGACCGTGGCCTTGGAGCGAGTATATGACCCTCATAGAGATCGTATTATGTTCGATGTGGGTCATCAGGCGTATGTTCATAAAATGCTGACGGGGAGAAGGGAAGAATTTTCCGGATTACGTCAGCTTAACGGATTATCCGGATTTCCAAAACCCAAAGAAAGCGACTGCGATGCCTTTGTAGCAGGTCATGCCTCGACCTCAATTTCTGTGGCATTGGGGATGGCACGCGCTCGCAGTCTGCAGAATGAGCATTATGATATCTGCGCAGTGATCGGTGATGGCTCCATGACCGGTGGTCTTGCCTACGAAGCCCTTGCGGATGCGGGCCAAAGCAGTGAACCTATTGTTGTTATTCTAAATGATAACGCTATGAGCATCAGTGAAAGCGTAGGGGGGACGGCCAATATGCTGTCTCATATGCGCACGAAACCCGCTTATTTTGCGCTGAAGCGGCTTTATCACAAGACAGTCGGTAAGATTCGCCCTCTGTACCTTGCATTGCACAAGGTGAAAGAATGGCTTAAGTCCCGATTGATCCCTGTGAATCTCTTCAGTGATATGGGATTCTATTATTTGGGGCCCATCGACGGGCACGATGTATCTATTTTGGAAGAAGCATTGCGTTATGCAAGAGAAATCAACGGCCCTGTATTGCTTCATGTATTGACTGAAAAGGGGAAGGGCTATCCCTTTGCGGAGCAGCAGCCCGATTTGTATCATGGGGTTTCGCCCTTTGATCCGAAGGAAGGCGTTCAAAATAACGGAAAACGTGATTTCTCCGCAGTATTTGGAGAAACACTTTGTGAACTTGCCAAAGAAAACGAAAAGGTTGTAGGTATTACGGCGGCCATGGTTGACGGTACAGGATTGAAATCCTTTTCCGAGCAGTATTCCGCTCGCTTTTTCGATGTTGGCATCTGTGAAGGACACGCGGTCACTATGGCTTCGGGCATGGCTATGCAAGGGCTGAATCCTGTGATTGCGGTATATTCCAGCTTTTTGCAGCGTGGATATGATATGTTGATCCACGATGTAGCCTTGTCCGATATGCACGTTGTATTTGGCGTGGATCGTTGCGGCTTGGTTGGTGCGGATGGAGAAACCCACCACGGTTCTTTCGATATCAGCTATCTGCGCAGTGTGCCGCATATGAAGATTTTTAGCCCCGCAAGCTTTGCGGAATTGAAAGAAATGCTGCGGTCTGCTGTTTTGGAAGAAACAGGCCCCGTTGCCATTCGCTATCCCAGAGGTGTGGAAGGCTTATATAAGGGCTGCCACACGGAAAATGAATCGGTTCTTCGCGAGGGCAATGATGTCACTGTTGTGTGCTACGGCATTTTGACCAATGAAGCACTGACAGCTGCTGAATTGCTGCAGAAAAAAGGCATTGACTGCGAGATCATCAAGCTGTCAAGAGTTGACGATGTGGAATTGCCTGTTGTGCTTGAATCTCTGCGAAAGACAAAGCGCTTGATTGTTCCGGAGGAATCCTGCGAAGCCGGTTGTGTGGGCGAGCACATTCTTTCTGTGTGCCAGATGGAAAACATCACTTTGGAACAGACTAAGCTTTTGAATCTGAAGGATGGCATCGTTGTCCACGGGCGCGTAGAGCAGCTGAGAACAATTTATGAAATAGACGGCACAGGCATTACGAAAGCGGTGTTGTCCATGTTTGATCATGTTTGATACTGTAGATTGAATAGAAGAGGCATTTGAATGAAAAAACAGAGATTGGATCAGCTGGTTTTTGAACTGGGCTATACGGAAAGCCGTGAGCGCGCAAAAACCACGATCATGAGCGGCATTGTCTATGTGAACGGGCAAAAGGTCGATAAGCCGGGGACTCCTGTGTCTCCCGATGCGAATATAGAGGTTCGAGGAAATGCGCTGCCTTACGTCAGCCGTGGTGGATTTAAGCTGGAAAAAGCATTGAAGGTCTTTCCGGTTGATCCCACGGACAAGGTGTGTATTGACTGTGGGGCGTCTACAGGTGGGTTTACGGATGTGCTGCTGAAAAACGGTGCCGCAAAGGTATATGCGGTGGACGTTGGGTACGGACAGCTTGCCTGGAGTCTGAGAACCGACGAGCGTGTAGTAAATATGGAGCGTACCAATGTGCGCTATATTTCCGAGGAACAGATTTCCGAGCCTTTGGATATGGCGGTGATGGATGTTTCCTTCATCTCCATTAAGCTGGTGATTCCCGCTGTTGGGAAGCTTCTGAAGGATGGTGCCGATTATATTTGTCTGATCAAGCCGCAGTTTGAGGCAGGGAAGGACGAGGTAGGCAAAAAGGGTGTTGTTCGGGATAGGAACGTACATTTGTCTGTGATCAACAGCTTTATAGATTTTGTAAAAGACACCGAATTCACCCTGATGGGTTTGGATTATTCCCCCATTAAGGGGCCGGAAGGAAACATCGAATATCTGGCCTGGCTGAAAAAAGGGGAGTATGAAGCAACGCTTCCCGCACCAGAGGAGATCGTAAATGCTTCACACGGTGTATTGTGAGGGAATGCAATGAGTAAATATGTAGTAATCTGCCCAAATCCATACCGCGATATTGATTATAAATATACCCTGTATATTTATGATGAGCTGACTGCTGCAGGTGTTCGCTGTGCGGTGCATCCTCTGTTTGAGGACTTCAACTCCGAAGGGGTAAAGAAGCTCGCCGAGGAAGTTGCCGTTGTGGAAAACATTTGGGATGCGGATCTTTTGATTTCCCTTGGGGGAGATGGAACTGTTCTGCATTTGGCAAGAAAAACCATGAAGCTGCAGACACCTATTATCGGTATCAACTGTGGGGACAAGGGCTTTCTTGCAGAGCTTGACGGCCCCCATATCGACATTCTTCTGGATGCCATTCAGGGGAACTATCGTAGAAGCAAGCGTCTGATGATCGACGTTACCCTGTATCGCAATGATGAGGTGTTCTATCGAGATACCGCTTTGAACGATGTTGTTTTGAAAAGCGTCCATAACTGTATTGCGGTAAAGGCTGAAATTCAGGGGCAAATGGTTTGTAAGTTTAACGGTGATGGTCTGATTATATCTACCCCCACAGGCTCTACGGGATATTCCTTATCTGCCGGCGGGCCCATTGTGGAACCCGAAGCGAACGCAATTCTTGTAACACCGCTTGCCGCTCATTTGCTGACTGCAAAGCCACAGGTATTATCCGATGAGCGCGTTTTGACCATTACCGCTGACAGACTGCGGGGGCGTCCCACCGTAATAACGGTCGATGGTAATGATACCATTGATTTTATTTCCGGTGACAAGCTTGTGATCAGGAAATCCGAGCATAAAACCATCATTGCTGATATGCAGCTGCGCCCGTTCTATGAACGGGTCATGGATATTCTATCCAGATAAAGGAGAGCGCACTATGATGAAGATTGACAGACAATCTGTGATAAAGGAAATCATTTCCACACAAGTGATCGAAACGCAGAATCAATTGATGGAAGCACTGGCCGCCAGAGGAATTCGCAGCACCCAGGCAACGGTGTCTCGCGACATACGGGAAATGCGTCTTGTAAAGGACTTGGGCCCCGATGGCAGATATCATTACAATATGCCAAGCAAGCATGTAATCCCCGAGTTTGATGTGAAGCTGCGTAAGATTTTCCGTGAAAGCGTAACCTCCTACGCCATTGCACAGAACATCGTTGTCATCAAGACCTTGCCGGGTTTGGCTTCCGCTGCGTGCTCTGCTTTGGATACAATGAAGCTGCCGCATTTTGTAGGCTCCCTTGCAGGGGATGACACCGCATTCCTTGCAATGACCGATATGCCTGCTGCAATTGAGTTTTGCAAGCAAATCGAAGATATGCTAAAATAATGAATGAAATGGGTTGGGGTATATGCTAAGAGAGCTCCACATTGAAAATATTGCCATTATTGAAAAGGCTGATATTGAGTTTTTTAACGGATTTAATGTACTGACAGGTGAAACGGGTGCAGGTAAATCTATTATCATCGACTCTCTGAATGCGGTCTTGGGAGGCAGAACGACCAGAGAATTGGTGCGCCATGGTGCCGACCGTGCTATGGTGACTGCCGTGTTTGACAGTGACGGCACAGAACAGTGGCTGGAAGAAAACGGTATCGATCCGGAAGATGAGCTGATTATCCAAAGAAAAATCAGCGCAGAAGGGAAGAGCGCCTGTCGTGTCTGCGGTGTTCCCGTATCTGTCTCCCAACTGCGTGAGCTTGGTGGGATGCTGCTGAATATTCATGGCCAGAATGACGGACGACAACTGATGAATGAGGAAAGTCATTTAGCTTATCTGGATGCTTTTGGCAGCTACGAAAAGGAATACACTGCTTTTCGTGAAGCCTATGAGGCATACAGAGCAATTAAGCGCAAAATGGATAAGCTGACCATGGACGAAGATGAGAAGCGAAGAATGATCGAGTCTTTGGAATATCGGGTCGCAGAGCTCAGCAAGGCTAATTTGGAAAGCGGAGAAGAAGCTCAGCTGGAAGCAAGAGCAGACATTATGCGTAACTCGGAAAAACTGTCCGAAAACCTTGGTATGGCTTTTTCCGCTTTATATGACGGAGAACTCAACGCACTGGGACTTATTTCCGATGCAATGTACGGTGTTCGCCGTGTACTGGGCTATGCACCCGATCTTTCGGGCGCTCCCGACGCGCTGGAACAGGCTCGGCTGCTGCTGGAGGATGTTGCGGAGCAGATTCGAGATATTCTTGCGGAGCTGGATTTCTCGCCCGATGAGTTTGACCGCATCGAAACCCGCCTTTCCCAGCTGAAGAAGCTGCAGCGTAAATTCGGTACGGATGAGGCCGGACTGATCGATATGCTGGAAACCTCCAGAGATAAGCTGGAACAAATGCAGTCCTCGGGAGATTTGCTGAAGCTGTATGAAAAAGAAGCGGAGCAGGCAAGGCTGAAAGCTGTACAATGCGCGTCTGTTTTGACCGAAGCACGTATAAAAGCAGGTGAGGAGCTTGCGGCTCGAATTCGAAATGAATTGAAGGATCTTTCTATGCCGTCCGTTCGTTTCGTGACAGAGGTCGTTCCCGTAGATTCCAAAGATGGGTTCGTTTCCACAGGAGCCGATGAAGTGCGATTTTTGATTTCTGCCAATGCAGGGGAAAAGCCCGGACGCATCAGTAAGATTGCATCAGGCGGTGAGCTTTCGCGCATAATGCTTGCCATGAAAACCGTATTCGCGGAGGCCGATCCTGTGCCTACATTGGTGTTTGACGAAATTGATACAGGCATTTCCGGTATCGCTGCACAGCGTGTTGCGGAAAAAATTGCAGGGCTCGCGAATGATGTACAAATCATCTGCGTAACACACCTGCCGCAGATCGCTGCTATGGGTACACATAATTTCCGTATTTTCAAGCAGGAAAAGTCCGGAAGAACCTTTACATCTGTGCTGCCTATGGACTATAATAGCAAAATAAAAGAAATCGCCAGACTGCAAAGCGGCGAAGTTCTGACACAGGCATCCTTGGACGGTGCTGCCGAATTGGTTCGGGCTGCGGATGCCTTCAAAATGAGCTTATGGTAAAGTCCACTGCGCTGTGTGATTTACCACTTAAATCGATATAGGAGAGAACAAAATGAAACTTTACGATGAACTGGTTGCCCGTGGCTTGATCGCACAGGTGACCGATGAAGAACAGATTTCCGAAATGATCAACAATGGTAAGGCTACCTTCTACATTGGCTTTGACCCCACCGCAGATTCTCTGCACGTTGGTCATTTTATGGCACTGATGCTCATGCGCAGACTGCAGAAGGCAGGCAATAAGCCCATTGCCCTCATTGGCGGCGGCACTGCTATGATCGGTGACCCCTCCGGCCGTACCGATCTGCGTCAGATGATGACCAAGGAAACCATTCAGCACAATGTTGACTGCTTCAAGGTGCAGATGTCTAAGTTTATCGACTTTGCCGATGATAAGGCTATGCTGGTCAATAACGCTGATTGGCTGCTGGATCTGAACTACGTTGATTTCATTCGTGATATCGGTACCTGCTTCTCCGTAAACAATATGCTGCGTGCCGAGTGCTACAAGCAACGAATGGAGAAGGGCCTGTCCTTCTTAGAGTTTAACTATATGATCATGCAGTCCTACGACTTCTATCACCTGTTCCAAAATTACGGCTGTAATATGCAGTTTGGTGGAAATGACCAGTGGAGCAATATGTTGGGCGGCACCGAGCTGAT